>SXPW01000112.1 GCA_005793785.1 Actinomycetota bacterium
ACAGAGCCCAACGACTTCCTCCGCGAGGTTGCGTCACTACTGCCGATGGGTCGAACGCTCTGTCTCGGAGATGGCGAGGGAAGGAACGGTGTCTTTCTCGCCGAGCTCGGCCACGAGGTTGCAACCATCGACCTCAGTCCCGTCGGTGTGTTGAAGGCACGTCGACTGGCCACCGAACGAGGAGTGACGATCAACGCCGTCGTGGCCGACCTTGCTTCATTCGACCTTGGCACCGATTCCTGGGATTGCATCGTCTCAATCTTCTGTCACCTGCCGAGAGCATTGCGTCAACGAGTACACGGTTCCATTCCGGCATCGCTACGAAGCGGTGGGCACTTCGTATTCGAGGCTTACCGCGAGCAGAACATCGGGCGTGGAGTCGGTGGACCGCAGAATTCGGAGATGACGGTTGAGTTGGAGGAACTGCTGGATGCACTCGGCGAATCGAACGGAATAGAAGTATTGATTGGTCGAGAAATAGAACGCGAAATCATCGAAGGGAAGTATCACAACGGGCTCAGTGCCACGACCCAGGTGCTCGCCAGAAGGTCCTGACGACGAGCCAACGATAACCTGCGAGTCATGTCGCGGCGTCTCAAAATCGTCGTTGTCATAGGAGCGTTCGCCGCCGCTGCCGTGGTCGGTGGTCCTTGGGTGTACATCAACGTGTTTCGCGAACCTGCACCAGAGAGCTTCCTCGATCAAGCCTCCTCGACGAGTCTCGTGTCCATGTCAAGTACGTCGGTCTTGGACACCACGAGCACGACCGCCGCAGTAGTCGACCCGACGGGAGTCTGGAACGTCACGAGCGGCTCCCAGGTGGGCTACCGAGTGAACGAGGTGCTCTTCGGGCAGAAGGTCACGGCGGTTGGGCGCACGAGTTCGGTCACCGGAACCATCACGATCGAGGACTCGAGTGTCACGACGGGTGAGTTCATCGTCGACATGACCACCGTTCGTAGCGACGAGCCAAAGCGCGATGCCCAATTCGAGAGCCGAATCATGGACGTGATCAATTACCCGTCGGCGACGTTCGTCCTGACTTCTCCCATTCCGTTACCAGCGGACGCGGCGGCGGTCGTAACGACCTACGTGGGGGAAGGCGATCTCACACTTCGCGGTGTTACGAAACGGGTACCGGTCTCCGTCGTCAGCGAAATACGCGATGGCTCCATCGTGGTGAGCGGAGAGGTGACCATCACCTTCGCCGACTGGTCGATTCCGAATCCATCCATTCCAGGTATCTCCACCGAGGACTTCGGAGTTCTCGAGTTCCAATTGCAGTTCGGACGTTAGCCAATGCTCACGGTGTACGGAGCAACGCTGACCCTGCCCAAGGCGAAGGATGCCGCCAGCGAGATCGAACAACGCGAGTTGGTCGGCCGTCTGATCGAGCCGTGGCTCGAACGCACCTGGCCCGAGTCAACGCGCACCAACACCACGCAGGTCACCGCTCGAAGCAGCGTTACCGACAAAGTGTTCCGTCTCGACATTTCCGAGCAACATCCCACCGACGATGCACGACAGGTGACCCTCGTTTCGATGTTCAACGGCCCACGCGGTGAATTGTTCGTCGACATTCGTCGCGAAGTCCGACCGACCGGTTTACTGATCCTGCCTCGTTCACCGAGCGAGCGTCCGCCACTGGCGCTCACATCTCTCGTCTCCGCCATCGCGGGCGAGTTCCGCATTCGAGACGCACAGCAAACCATCTCCGAACACCTGGTTCGCGCATCCAGCATCACCGACGGCGCTGCACTCGCGGCATTGATCGGTCAAGCCCCCTCCCGGCGTTTACCCGTTGTGGTCGAATGCACGAGCACCAAGGGGCAGAACGCCATGACGTCGAACGAGACGGCCCGAGCGCTCATCGGTATCGCCCACGTGTGTCATCTCGCCACCCTCGACGCGGAACGGGGCTTCAACGACCAATTCGGAACCCGTCAAGCCAGCTCGAGTTGGGTCGTCGTTGCCTGGCCGCGTGCCGGTCGCGGCATCACCACCACCGAGTACGCCCAACGTGACGACGAACGGCTCGTCAGTGACCTCATTGCCGCCGCGGTGGGTGCGCTGCTCCCACTGCCGCGACCAACTTCACGGTCCCAGAGTGCCTCAACCGTACCGATTCAACAGGTCGTCGCGAACACGACATCGCCCGAAGTCGGGGACCTCCGCCGTAAGAATCAGGAACTCGAACAGTTGTTGGTCGAGGTTCGCGACGAAAACGACAGCCTCATTGAAAACCTCACGGTGTCGACCCACCAGACCGCGAAAATCGTCGAAGATCGGGACCGTTACCTCGATCAACTCACCCAGGTGCTTTCACTCCAGGCCGATGCATCGCAGTGGAATCGCACGAGAGATGTCGTCCAACGCGCAAGGGGTTCCTTTGCCTCGCTCGACTTCCATCCCGACGTCGATCAACGATTGGGTGGTACCCAATTCACGGCGGCCACCAACCAGCGAATCTTCAAGAGTCTCCTCGAACTCAACAACTTGGCAGCTCGTCTGCGCCGCGGCGACATCGAGCCGAACCTCTTCAACACGTACTGTGCGGAGAATTTCAACTTCGCACCGTCGGTGAGCGACAATGCCATCAACAAGTTCGGCCAGGACTACACCATCATCTGGAAGGGCTTGCCGGTCCAACTCGGACCGCACATTCGTTGCAACGAGGCTCGCATCTACTTCTGTGTCGATGCCGTCGACCGCCGCGTGGTCATCGGCCACGTCGGCAGTCACTTGCGCGACACATCGACGAACTAGCGCCGCCTCGTCAACCTGC
>SXPW01000113.1 GCA_005793785.1 Actinomycetota bacterium
ATGGGATTCGGTCCGAAGTTGTTCGCCTGGCGGCGCGGCGAGGTGGAGTACGGCCTCCGCGCATTCCCGATCGGTGCGTTCGTTCGCATCGTGGGCATGAACAACCTCGACGAATCCGATCCAGCCGACGAGGCGCGAACCTACCGATCGAAGTCGTTCCCGCGACGGCTGCTCGTCATCACGGCAGGGTCGCTGATGCACGCGATCATTGCCCTCGTGTTGTTCGCCGGCGTGTACACGCTCTCGGGTCGTTACGGCGAGACGGGTCGTGTCGAGGTCATGGATCAACCCTTCGAATCGAGTGCCGCCGAAGCGGCGGGCATCCGACAGGGCGACGTCATCACCGAATTCGACGGGCTTCCCGTGCGCACATCGCGTGAGTTCGTCGACGCCGTCCGCTCCAAACAACCCGGCGACGAAGTCACCGTGGTCGTCGACCGCGGTGGTGAAACGCTCACGCTCCGCGCCACGTTGACCGTGTTCCCGGGTTCGCAGGACACGCCGATGGCTCGGCCGTTCCTCGGGGTCGCCGGATGGTCGCGCGATTACGTCAAACTCGGCGTCCCGGAGGCGATGCTCCGCGCCGTGCAGGACGTGGCAACGACCGCCCGCGATTCGGTGGTGGGGGTGTTCACCGTGCTCAATCCGGTGAACCTCGCCGACAATCTCACGAGTGAGGAGGCCAATCCGCTCACCCGTCCGAGCACCGTCGTCGGTGCCAGTCAATTGGGAGGCGAGGTTGGTCGTGAAGAGGGTTGGAAGGGGGTTCTCGTCCTCCTTGGTTCGGTCAACGTGTTCGTTGGCGTGTTCAACATGATGCCGCTCCTTCCGTTCGACGGAGGGCACGCCGCGGTCGCGATCTACGAACGCTTCCGCTCCACCCGCTCGCGTCGTCACCATGCCGACGTGCGGAAACTCGCACCGGTCGCCACTGCGGTGGTGGTGCTGTTGGTGATGTTGCTCGTGGCAGGCTTGTACCTTGACATCACACAACCCCTCGGCTGATCGATGACCACCACTCCCCGGTACCCGCGCAAATCGACGCGACAAATCCACGTCGGCAAGGTCGCCGTCGGTGGCGATGCGCCCGTCAGCGTGCAGTCGATGACCATCACCAAGACCGCCGACGTCGAGGGCACCCTGCAACAGATCTATGCACTGGCCGCCGCCGGCTGCGACATCGTTCGTTGTACGTGCAACGAGATCGAGGCCGCCGAGGGCTTGGCGCAAATCGTTCCCCGTTCGCCGGTGCCGATCATCGCCGACATCCATCATCAGTACAAGATGGCCCTCGCCGCGCTGGAGGCCGGAGTGCAGGGCCTGCGACTGAATCCCGGCAACATCCGCAAACCCGAGCACATCAAGGCCGTTGCCAGCGAGGCGCGAGATCGCGCGGTACCGATTCGCATCGGAGTGAACGGTGGTTCGCTCGATCCTGCGCTCTATGAGAAGTACGGCGGACTCACCGCCGACGCGATGGTCGAGTCCGCCCAAACCGAGATGCGGTACTTCGAGGAAGTCGGCTTCGATCTCATCAAGATTTCCGTGAAGGCATCGAACGTGCCGCTCATGGTGGAGGCCTACCGGAAGTTGAGCGCCGTTACCGATCATCCGCTGCACCTCGGCGTCACCGAGGCGGGTCCGCTGCCCGGCGGTTTGGTCAAGGCCACCGCCGGAATAGCGGCACTGTTGTTGGAAGGAATTGGTGACACCATTCGCTTCAGCCTCACCGCCGACCCGGTGGAGGAGGCCCGCGCGGGGCGTCAACTGCTCGAGGCGCTCGGCTTGCGCGAACGAAAGAACGTCGACCTCATCGCGTGCCCCAGTTGTGGGCGTGCCGAGATCGACGTGATCGACGTGGCAAATCGCGCGCAAGCAGCCTTTGCCGACAAGAAACTGCCCTTGCAGATTGCCGTCATGGGTTGTGTCGTCAACGGCCCCGGCGAGGCTCGCGAAGCCGACCTCGGCATCGCGGCCGGCAACAAGCGCGGGCATCTCTTCGTGAAGGGCCGCAACGTGGCGGTCGTGCCCGAGAGTGAGATGGTGGAGTCACTCGTCGAGTGGGCCACGTTCATCCACGAGCACGGTGTCGACGCGGCATTGCAGCGGGTGGATACCACCATCGCCGAACGCGAGGCCGCCAGAGATCGTTCCGCGCTGCTCGACGACAAGGGCGCCGACGCCAATCACTCGTCGGAAAAAATCGTCGAGATTCGTCGCACCGTCGAGGGCTAGGCGCGCCAACCGAACGTCGGCTCGTTACGGTCCGGTGGTGGTCGGAGCCACCGTCGTGGTCGTACTCGTTGTTGTCGTACTCGTTGTTGTCGTACTCGTTGTTGTCGTACTCGTTGTTGTCGTACTCGTCGATGTCGTGCTCGTGGCGTCACTCGCGCGTTGGGCGAGTGTTCCCGCGAGCGCAACGTAGGTGTTCGATCGCACCTTGTAGCCGAATGGCGACAGGTGGATCTTGTCGTAGGCCATCACGCCCGGTGTGGTCCGCACGACCTCCACCCAGTCGTGCACGCTGGCCGCCGGATACTCCGCGAGCACCTTCACCAACGTGTCATTGAATAACGCCGAGCGGGCGATGGTCACCGTCGACTCCACGCGGTGCACGTTCAACCACACCACGGGAATGTTGCCGATGGCGTCCATCAACTCGCGAATCACCAACGCATATTCACGCCGTCGCTTGAGGAAGTACACGTCGTTGCTGCCCAATGCCACGATGACGGCGGTCGGTCGGACTCCGTCCTTCACCAGTTTCTTGTAGGTGTTGGCCCCGGAATACGTGGTGGAGATGATTCCGCCGATGCGACGCGACCACCAGCCGTCCACCACCACCGACTCGAAGGTTCCACTGGCGACGAGTTGCGATTGCGTCTTTGCGAAGTAGTTCGCCCCCCAGGTGAGGCTGTCACCCAGCACGACAAGGGTCGACGTCGGAGTCGAGACCGGCGATTTGGCTGCCGCCGAATGGACGGTGACCTGACCGCACAGCACCATGAGCGCCAGGAGAAGTCCGACGACGCGGCCAGGCCTTCCGGCTGTGCCCGCGAACGTGCAATCAATCGTGCCAACGATCGCGCCGTCCCGTCGCCCCGACGACGTCACGCGCTCACCGTGTACACCGTGGCCGTGCCCTCGAGGGCGACCGACTCTCCGGCGGCCACGTACGCCGCGCCACCGCGCGTGAGCGAACCGAGTCGGCCCGATGTGCACACCAGCACGGTGTGTTGCGTGGTGGCCGAAAGGGCAAAGGTGCCGTTGAGTTCGTGGCGCATCACCGTGAACGGCGCGGGGCATCGATACGCCACGGTGGTGGGGGAGATGCGTTCCGTCGGCACACGAACGTCGACACCCGATGCATCGAGCCGTGCGATCGAAAAGAACCGTCGCACGTCCGTGTGCTTCTCCGTAAGCAACGCGCGGACGACGTTGTCGGAATTCCCCTGCACTTCGAGTGCGAGACCGCCCAGGTACGCATGCACGGTTCCTGCGTCGAGGTACAACGCTTCACCGGGGGAGAGTTTCACGTGGTTCATGAGGATCGACATCGTCACCCGCACGTCGTCGTGGTGGGCGAGCAGTCGTGAAATCATCGGCGTCAGGTTGCCGACCCTCACCATGAGCGGGCCGGCCACGAGTGCGCGAAACGTGTCGGCGACTCCCATCTGCACGACGAAGTCGGCGAGTTCGCTGCAGCCCGCCTCCTCGCATTGTCGTAGAGCCACTTCTCGCGTTGCCAGTCCACACAGGGCCTCGAATCCGTCGAGACAGATCACCAGCTCGGGTTTGGCTTTTCGATCGACGAAGATCCGCTCCGGCGAATCGAGCAGCACACCCTCGGACTCCTCGCGCGCGAATCCCTGCTCTGCTTGCTCGGCGGATGGATGCGTCTGCAGCGACAATGGTTGCGCCGCCGCCAGCAGTTTCACGAGGAACGGGAGCTCGCCAACCTCGTCAGCAAGGAACGTCGGAGCCGGAAGGTGGAGGCTTTCGTCGATCTGTGACGGACCACGTGGATGCGTGCCGTACCAGATCTCGGCCCACGGGCGTCCGTCGGCGGTGACTTCGAGCAATTCGGGTAATGCGAAGCGATCACCCCAGGCGTAGTGCTGGATGGCGCCCTTTAAGCGCAGCATGCAATGACGTGCTTGGCCACGTCGCCAATCGGCAGTTCGACGGTGGTGCCCGCGATGCGATCGCGTACTTCCAACACGCCCTTGGCCACACCTCGACCGGCGATCACGATCATCGGCATGCCGAGCAGTTCGGCGTCCTTGAACCGCACGCCCGGTGAAACTCCCTCTCGATCATCCAACAGCACCTGCAATCCCGCGTCGGAGAGTTCGGCGGCGACGCGACCGGCTGTCGCCGCGGTGTCGTCACCTGGTTTGCCAGCGATCACGACGTGCACGTCCATCGGCGCGACGCTGCGCGGCCAACGCAATCCCAGTTCGTCGTGATGCGATTCCGCGATCGCGGCAACCGCTCGCGACACGCCGACGCCGTACGACCCCATCGTCACCACTCGTTGTTTCCCCTTGTCGTCGAGCACGTTGAGCCCGAGGACCTCGGCGTACTTGCGCCCGAGTTGGAAAACGTGTCCCATTTCGATTCCTCGTTCGATGCTCATCGCCGAACCGCACGACGGACACGGGTCGTCGTCGCGCACGTCGGCGACGTCGATGGTTCCGTCCGCGGTGAAATCGCGACCGCTCACCAGGTGAACGGTGTGACGACCCGCCTCATTCGCCCCGGTCACCCATGCGGTGCCGCTCACGACGCGTGGATCGAGCAGGTAGCGAACGCCGAGTGGCTTGGTTTCCCCGAGAACGTCCGGACCGATGTAGCCCTTCACCAATCCTGGTCGTGCGGCGAAATCGGCGTCGCCGAATGCATCGACCTCGGCCGGCGCAACTGCGGCTTCGAGCCGCTTCATGTCGACCTCGCGATCACCCGGCACACCGATGGCGAGAGGTTGGCGAATTCCGTCGGGATTCCTGAGCATGACGAGCACGTTCTTTAGCGTGTCGGCAGCGGTCCACGTACCAGTCGTGCGACGCAGGTCGTCACGAGAATTCAACACGTCGACGAGGGTCTGAATGGTGGGGGTCCCGGGCGTGTCGACCACCCGGGCTGGTGGTGTGGTACCGGCATCGACCGCGGGCGGTGTGCCGATGCGCACGGCCTCGGTGTTGGCCCGGTAATCGCACGCCGTGCAGCGCACGAAGGTGTCCTCACCCGACGCGCACGGCGACAGGAATTCTTCCGAGGCCGATCCGCCCATCGCGCCGGACATTGCCTTCACGATCACCACGTCGAGTCCGAGTCTGGCGAACAGTCGCACGTACGCGGCTCGGTGTGCGTCGTAACTACGTTGCAAGCCTTCGTCGTCGAGATCGAAACTGTAGGAATCCTTCATCACGAACTCGCGTCCACGCAACAAACCGGCTCTCGGTCTCGCTTCGTCTCGGAACTTCGTTTGGATCTGGTACAACCACACCGGGAGGTCCTTGTAACTGCCGTACAGGTCCTTCACGAGCAGGGTGAACATCTCCTCGTGCGTCGGCCCGAGCAGGTAATCGACGCCGCGCCGGTCCTGCAACCTGAACAAATTGGGCCCGTAATCCGTCCACCGACCCGATGCGTCGTAGGGTTCGCGCGGCAACAGGGCGGGAAAATGCACCTCCTGGGCGCCGATTGCGTCCATTTCCTCGCGCACGATGCGTTCGATTCGATGCAGGACCCGCAGACCGAGGGGCAGCCAGGTGTAGCCACCCGGCGCGGCGCGTCGAATGTATCCCGCCCGCACCAACAGGCGGTGGCTCGGCACTTCTGCATCGGCCGGGTCGTCGCGCAGCGTGCGTACGAAGAGCGTCGACAAGCGATGAATCACGCGAAAGGAAGGCTAGTTCGCGGGGCTATCATGAAGACGTCCTTCTACAGTCAGCATGAGTGCAGACCGCAAAGGCGTGGGTTCACACCCACGCCTTTTTTTGACTCATGTAACGACCGTCGGAGGTGCAGTACCGGTTACGAAAACGACGACAAGGGAGCAAGAGAGACGATGACCACGGACACCGTCGTAGAGCGCGTGCGCGCCCTCACGGCCCCGATCGTGGCCGACCTCGGGCTCGAGATCTACGACCTGGAGATGGTTTCGGGAGTCCTGCGCCTCAGCATCGACACTCCGCCCGGTCAACCCTCCGGTGTCACACTCGACAACATTGCGCTCGTGAGTCGATTGGTGTCACGCGAACTCGACCACAACGACCCGATGCCCGGCCGGTACACGCTCGAGGTGTCGAGCCCCGGTCTCGAGCGCCCCCTTCGCACGCCGCTCCACTTTCAGCGTGAAGTCAACAAGGTGGTGTCGGTGCGTCTGCATCGGGCCATCGACGGTCGTCGCCGCCTGCAGGGAACGCTCCTGCGTGCCGACGATCGCAACGTCGTCGTGTGTCTCGACGACACGGGCACCGAGATGACCGTCCCCTACGCAGACATCGAGCGAGCCCGCACCGTATTCGTGTGGGGGAGCGCGGTGGCATCCGATCGACAGACCAAGGAGGTTGCGTCATGAATCAAGCAGACATGAAGGAAGCAATTCGAATGATCGCCGCGGATCGCGGACTCTCCATCGATGCGCTCTTGCAGGTGCTCGTGGAGGCCCTCGCCACCGCCTACAAGAAGCGTCCGGGATCCGCCGAGGAGGTCATCGTCGGCCTCAATCCCGACACCATGGACATGACGTTCACGGCCTACGACATCGACGCCGACGGCAATTGGTGCAACGAGCGTGACGACACCCCGAGCCGGGACGAGTTGGGTCGCATCGCTGCCTCCACCTTCCGCGCGGTGCTGAGCCAGCGCATCCGTGAAGTGGAGTATCAGGGCAAGTACGACCAGTTCCGCAACAAGGAAGGCGAGATCGTCGCAGGACGTATTCGTTTGATGCCGGACCGTAGCTCGGAACGCAAGTACCTCATCATCGACATGAGTGGTGGCGAGGGAATCATGCCGTTGTCCGAGCAGGTGCCCAACGAGCTGCGTGGCTCGTCGGACGGCACCTTCAAGGTGTTCATCGTCGAGGTTCGTCAAACCGAGCGTGGTCCGCAGGTGGTGGTGAGCCGTAGCCATCCGGGCTTGGTGTTCAAGCTGTTCCAAATGGAGGTTCCCGAGATCGTCAATGGTCAGGTCAGCATCATGGCGATTGCGCGCGAACCCGGCCAGCGTTGCAAGATCGCCGTTGCTTCCAACGACCAGCGCATCGATCCCATCGGCGCGTGCGTCGGCGGTCGTGGCGATCGCGTGAAGCGCGTGGTCACCGAATTGCGCGGCGAGAAGATCGACATCGTCACCTACAGCGACGACAAGCGTTCGATGATCATCAACGCGATGTCGCCCGCCAAGGTCACCGAGGTCAACATCAGTGAGGACGGAACCCAGGCCGATGTCATCGTGCCGGACTTCCAGTTGTCGTTGGCCATCGGACGTGCCGGCATCAACGCCAAACTCGCCGCGCAGTTGTGCGGCTTGCGACTCGACGTGAAGAGCGAGAGCGAGGCCGCCGGACTCACGGTGGAGAACACCGCCGCACCCGTTACCGATCCTGCGGGCGGTCCCACCGCTTGAGCAAGACCGTTCGCGTATCGGTGCTCGCCAAGGAGCTCGGCATGACCTCGCAGGAGGTCATCTCGCTCTGCGAGAAGATCGGTGTCGGCGCCATGAAGGCCGGCTCCACCATGGTGGAGGCGCAAGCCGATCGCGTACGTCGTCACGCCGAAGAAAAGGGTTTGAGGCGCGAGCTGATCGTCGAGAAGCCGAAGCGAACCAAGAAAGCCGCCACCGACGAAGCCACACCGAAGGTTTCGCGAGTGAAGAAAACGACGAAGCCAAAGGCTTCACCCGACGAAGCGCAACCCGCGGCTGCGGAGGCTGCCGCACCAACTGCGCCAGCCCCCGTCGAGACGGCGCCGAATGCTCCTGTGTCAACTACTCCCGTGTCGACGTTGCCTCCCGCCAGTGTGGTGACGAGCGTGGTCACACCGCCAACAGCACCCGCTGCCTCACCAGCGACACCACCTTCGCCGGCTGTTCCGCCGTCCGGTGCGCCCTCCGTTTCACCTTCTGCTCCCGTGTCGCCTGCTCCGCGCGTGGTGTCGTCGCGACCGGGCAATGCCATCTCCAGTCGGCCACCTGCAACGCGTCCGCCAACCACACCTGGTACACCGGTGCCACCGCCGGGAACCCCCGCATCCACTGGTCCGCGAACCGTACCCGCCGGCGGTCGCACGATTCCGCCACCTCCCGGTGGCAATCGCGTACCGCCACCGCCCGCGCGCAGACCGCCGGGTCCCGACGCTCGTGGTCCACGCCCGGGTGGCGCGCCGCGTCCCGGCGCATCGGGTCGAATGGGTCGCTTTTCGTCATCGAGTCTCGGTCGCAGTGCGCCACGCCCAACCGGCGCTGGTGCGCGACCCGGTGCTCCGGGACCCCGTCCGGCGGGTGGCCGCGGTTCGGGCCTCGGTCGCCAGATCGGTGGACCGCAGGGCCGCGGACCCAATGCACGAGGTGGCGGGAATCGTCGTGGCGCGCGCAAGAAGACGCGCGAACAAAAACGCAAGGACATGGAGCAGCTCCAGGCGCTACAGCCAACGCAGTACGCACCGAGCAATGCTCCGGTCCCCGAAGGTCCGATCGTCGTCGAACGAGGCTCGTCGGCGCAGGTGTTTGCCCCCAAATTGAATCGCGGCGCCGCCGACGTGGTGCGCTTCCTCCTCGAACAAGGCGAGATGGTCACCGCCACCATGTCGCTCGCCGACGAGCAGATGGAACTGTTCGCACTCGAGGTTGGCGCCGAAGTCATCCTCGTCGATCCGGGTCAACAGGAAGAAATGGAATTGCAGGCCCTGTTCGACGATTCCGACGACGCCGACGAAGCCAAGCAGGAGACGCGTCCGCCGATCGTCACCATCATGGGTCACGTTGACCATGGCAAGACCACGCTGCTCGACAAGATTCGTTCGGCGAATGTGGTGGCCGGGGAAGCGGGTGGCATCACCCAGCACATC
>SXPW01000114.1 GCA_005793785.1 Actinomycetota bacterium
GCCGCCCTCCACTCTGATGCGACGAAAGCCTGTGACGAGCGACGTGTAGTGGCGGGACGAGCCCAGGAGTTTGACCACCAACCTGTAACGCTGCGGGTCCTCCGCCGACCACGGCCGCACATCTGCGATGTTGAACTCCGCCGTCACGCGATGACCCCGGAAGATATATCGCTCGTCGTACTCGTGCGGCACCTTTCCGATGACGGGTTCGCAGATTCGACGCCCCGAGAGTTCTTCCCACCACATCTGTAGAGATACCCCCGCTTCGGGTGCGTCGTTGAAGACGATTTCGGTCTCGACGGTTGCCGTACCACAACGTTGGTCGGCATCGAAGTCCGTCGTGCAGGTCACTGAATGAACGTGCACGGATGGGCGTGCCTCGACGAAAACCGAGCGATGGAGTCCGGCCATCCACCATTGATCTTGATCTTCGACGTAACTCTGCGCGCTGTAGCGCACCACGACGACGGCGAGTTCGTTGTTCCCGGGGCGAACGAATTCGGTGATGTCGTACTCGCTGCCGAGTCGACTATCGGTTCCATAGCCGACGAATTCGTGGTTTACGTACACCATGTGCACGCTCTCAGCGCCACCGATGTGCAACACCAGTCGCTCGCGTAACCATGCCGCGGGCAGGGAGAATGAACGCCGGTAGATGCCGGTGGGATTGTGCGAAGGGAGATTCGGCGGTGGCCCATCGAAGGGCATGTCGATGTTCGTGTAGTGCGGATGATCTCCGACTTCCTGCAGGGTCCAATTTCCGGGAACTTCGACGCGATGCCACCTCCTGCCGAGCGACGTCGTTCGTCCGCGTAACTCGGATTCCTTGACCTGATCCGGAGAATCGACCAGCAACAATCGCCACTCACCGTCGAGGGACTTGCGTCGAGCCGGACGCATCGCCCTCGTCGCCTCGATCGAATCACTCAGCACCAATGGTGGACGCATGGGGAGTCGGTGACACTCCACCACGTTCGGATCGCGCCAGAACTCCGTTTGCGGTCCGATCACCACGTCCCCATCCTTGTGGATGACGCGTGTTCGGTGGTCGCTTGTCGGTCATCAGGGACTCGCCTCGGTAGCCTGTCGTCAGGTACATCCGGTGACACAACGCAGCGACACCGACTTCAGCCTCCTCGCTGGAGTGGACCTCCAAGCATTTTGGGAGACGCTCAAATTGCGCTGGTGGGTGATCCCCGCCGTCGTAGGTGTGGCCGTGGGTTTCCTCTGGGCGCAGG
This sequence comes from Actinomycetota bacterium, assembly GCA_005793785.1. Taxonomy (GTDB): domain Bacteria; phylum Actinomycetota; class Acidimicrobiia; order Acidimicrobiales; family Ilumatobacteraceae; genus F1-60-MAGs027. The sequence goes on from SXPW01000114.1 coordinate 1,239, forward strand.
AGTCCGACCTCCGCACGGAACCAGCCTCGTACTACGTGTCGGAGACGTATGAAGCACGCGACTCCACCGCAGTACTCGCGAGCGTGGGAATCGATCCCGTTTCCGTCCGTGCATTCCCCGATGCCAACAATCAACTCTTCCTCCTACAGAGTGCAACCGTGAAGGCCGAGATTGCCGAGCAAATCGGCAGCGACATCGCGGTAACCATCACCCGCAGCCGACCGACGTTCACCCTGGTCGACACGTTGGAGAGTGACGGACAGAGTTCGTTCGTCTTCACGAGCGCAGGCGTTCCGACCTACTCCTACTCCTGCAACGAACCGGTGAAGGCGGATTGTCGGGCAGCGATCGCCGCCTACGTCGCCAAGACCACGGAGGTACGACGGGATGCACTCGCTGCGGGACTTGCCGACTTGCGCGCCGTCCTCGACCAGGTGCAGTCGACGTCACCCGATGCCGGTGTCGCCACCAAGATTGCAGCAATCAAGGTTCTGGAAGAACGTCTCGATACTCCACTCCTGAAGATTTCCGAATTTGAGGAAGCAATCGGGGCCACTCTGTCGAGTGTGCGACGACCGACCTATACCTTCGGTATTGCCGCTGGACTCGTGGTCGCACTCCTCATCCTGTTGCAATTGACCTATACCGACAGTCGCATCCGTACGATTCGACAGCTCGCACGTCTCATCGGGGCAGAGCGCGTCCTTGGTCAGATTCGCGAAACAGCCGATGAGGTTGGTGATCGACGCGTGGCAATGTCCCTGCACATGTCGTTGAGTCGTGCGAGTGCAACCACGGTGCGCTTCCTCCCGCTTCGTGCCGCACTCGTCAGTGATGAACCGCTCCGACGCTTGGCCACGACGAGTGGTGCCCTCTCCAACGTTGCCCAACCCTTTGCCCAGTTGAGTGTTCCCGCACTCACCGACGCATCGCCTGCCGAGGTGGATGTCATCGTGGTTCGGCGGAATCGCGACCTGCGTCACGATCTCGGCGAGGTACTCGTTGCCCTCGAGCGCTCAGACCGGGTCATCGCCGGTGTGCTTCTGCTGAATTAGTCGTTGTTGCCACTCGACACCGACGAAATCGGCGAAAACAGTCCGGCAATCAGCAGCGCCCACAAGAAGTGGGTACCAATGAAGAAGGACTCCTGCGTTGCAGCAGCAAGGACGAAACACACCAACAGAAAACTTGGGGCTACGGCGCCGAACGACGTGGATGACCCGTGTGCTCGGACTCCGAACCACACCATTCCCGCGAACAACACCATGGCAAGCACTCCACCACCCAACAACACATCGTGGTAGCCGTTGTGTGACCAGTCGGTGTCCCACACCGCCCACCATGCTCCCTGTTTGAAAAAGAGCGGTGTCCGCCATGCAGCCATCCATCCCCATCCATGGAACGGCTTCTCAAGGAACCCCGTCCAACTCAACGACCACAGTGCACCCCTCGAATTGAACGTGGAGGTTTCGCCCGACACCGTGGAGAGCCCACCCACCGTACGCAGTGCAATAAACATGACTACCGCGACAACTACAACCGCAACCGGTGCGGCATCACGGACGGCGCGCGGTATTCGGTGAGTGGTGACCGAACGAGCGACGAACCACACCAACAACGCACCGACTGCGACCGCCAGTGCGAGCGGTGACGTCCGCGATTCGGTTCGCCACAGGACGAAGACTGCGACTCCAGCGACGGCGGCGAGTCCAATAGATGCACTGATGGTGCGCCGGCTCCATCGCTCCCGCAACACGCTGACGATCCCGACGATCCCGAGCAGGGCACCCGCCGCCACCGGGGCGAGTGAGTTGCGGTTGAAATAGACACCGATCCAATAGCGCTCTTCCTCGCTTACCGCGCCATCCCAGTTCCGCCACACGGCAATCAACGACATGGCAAGACCACACGACATCGCTGCGGTGAGAATTCCCCAAAACTGCACCCGTGTGAAGGTCGTGGCGAGATACAGACCAACGCTCGTGGTGAGAACGAGCGACACGAATTCCGGAAGGGAATGTCGCGCGAGCGTCGACCACATCACGGTGAGGCCGAGCCAGAGGTGAAACGCCACGAGAAACTGTCCTCGACGTTGACACAGGAAGTCACCGGAAAGTCGACGCACGAGGAGCGCGAGTGCGGGAATTTGTATCGCTACGAATGTCGCGAAATGGGCATGTCCGATCGTCGGCAGCGCCACGAAGCGTTGGTACTCGGCACTCCTGGACCAAAGTTGATACACGGGGCCCTGTGTCAGGAGACAGAGTGCACCTACGGCGTACAGCACCTCCGCCTGTCGCACCGTACGAGTTGTCGTCAAACGTGACATCCGACTTGTGAACCTACCGCAACTCTCTTCCTTGGCATTCGTACACGAATTGACGTGATTGAACGAGTCGCTATCTCCGCACACCACTAGTCTTGATGTGCGGTGAGGAAGCGAAGTCGGCGATGAAACGCCAGTTTCCGATCATCATCACCGTCAGGGATCGTTTGTCGGATCTCCTTTTGCTGCTGGATTGGCTGAACAACGTCGGTCAGCGGGAGGTGTGGCTGTGTGACAATGCCAGCACCTACGAACCGATGGTGAGATTTCTCTCCACCACCAAACATCACGTGATCTACAACCGGCGAAACCTTGGTCACCGCTCGCCCTGGTTGAGCGGATTGGTGGCCGAACTTGGGGCTACGCGCCCGTTCGTAGTTACCGACCCCGACGTGGTGCCGTGTGAGACCTGTCCGTTGGACGCGCTCGATTATTTCTGGGAGACACTGCAACTTCACCATGACATGGACAAGGTTGGGTTCTCCTTGCGAATCGACGACCTGCCGGTTCACTTTGCACACCGAAAGTCGGTGATTGCTTGGGAACGACAGTTCTGGAATCAAGAATTCAAGCCTGGATTCTTCTTTGCACCTATCGATACCACCTTTGCTGTGTACCGACCGGGTTTGGGTCATCAGAATGGACGGTCGCTTCGCGCAACCTCGCCCTACGAGGCTCGACACATGCCGTGGTACGAGAACTCCAACGAACCGACCGCTGAACAGCGTTACTACAAGTTGAATGCCGACCGCCTCGTGTCCAATTGGAATTCCGATCGGATTCCGGCGAACGTCCGCGCAAAACTGCGTCATCTCGGCAACAATGAGACGAACCAACCATGACCGAACCGGCAATCAGCGTCGACGCTCTCTGGAAGAACTTCCGGCTCTACCACGAACGAAATCGTTACATCAAGGCTGCGATGCTGCGCGGACGACGGGCTCGATACGAGGAATTCTGGGCACTGAACGACGTGAGCCTCACCGTGCCCAAGGGTGCCACCGTAGGAATCATCGGTTCGAACGGATCGGGAAAAACCACCTTGCTCAAGTGTTTGACCGGTATCTACTCCCCCGAACGTGGATCCGTCACCATAAATGGAAACATTGCAGCGTTGCTGGAGCTCGGCGCGGGTTTTCATGCGGAACTCTCGGGTACCGAGAACATCTACCTCAACGGATCGATACTCGGGATGTCGAAGAAGGAAATCGATGGCAAGTTCGACAGCATCGTCGAGTTTGCAGGTCTCGAACAATTCATCGATACCCCGGTGAAGAACTTCTCATCCGGAATGGTGGTTCGACTCGGTTTTTCCATCGCCACACACGTCGAACCAGAAGTGCTCTTGATCGACGAGATTTTGGCAGTAGGCGACCAATCGTTTCAACGTAAGAGCACCGAGAAGATCGAGCAGTTCCGACGCGACGGGCGAACGATTCTCGTCGTTAGTCACTCACTGGGACTCGTCCAGCAGCTGTGTGACACCGTTGTTTGGTTGGAAAAGGGACATGTCAAGATGACC
>SXPW01000115.1 GCA_005793785.1 Actinomycetota bacterium
ATGCTCTACCAACTGAGCCACGTCCGCGTTAGGGATTTGAGTTTAGCAACGGGTCGACGGTCCCCACCGCGTCGCTCTTCGTGGTGCGAACCGAGGTCGTGCTGAGGATGACACCGCCCAAACCCAACAGCACCACCACTCCACCGAGCATCTGCACGAGCGACACTCCCTGATCGAGGAACACGAACGCCAATGCCGTCGACATGACGGGCCCACCGAGCGTGATGAGCGATGACACGGTCGTGTCGAGATAGCGCTGTGCCCAAGTCATGAGATAGTGCCCCGTGGTTCCCGGGATCAACATCATGAGCACGAGGAACATCCAATCGCGCGCCGTGACGGAACCGAGATCGTCGCTGGTGATGAGTGCCCAGGGAATGGCGAGCAACACGTTGGTGAGGCAGACGCCGGTGAGGAACGACCAACTGTTCGTACCCTCGTCGCGCGCGCGTTTGGCGGCGATGAAGTACACGGTCCAGATCAACATGTTGCCGAGCGCCATCGAGTCACCGAGCAAACCGTGTTCACTGTCGGCGCCACCCGACTCGGCGCCGGCAACGACGGCCACGACTCCGACGAAACTCACGAGCGAATACACCACCCGTTGAGCCGTGATTCGTTCGCCCAGGATTCGCGGCGCGAGGAAGAGCAGCACCGCCGGCGTCAAACTGCCGATCAGCGTGGCGTTGGCAATCGTGGTGTGCTGGAACGAACCGAAACCCAGTGCCGCCGAGACGGAGAAGAACACTCCCGGCTTCCACGACACGGCCAGATGGTGACGGGTGAACCCGTCGCCGGCCAGGTGTGCCAACGTGAACAGCACCGGCAGCCAGATGAGTTGGCGGTACAACACGATGGTCGGCAACGAGATGGAAAGACTCGAGACGAAGATCGGTCCGACCGCCCAAGCCACGACGGCAACGACGACGGCGGCAATCGGGGCGGCGCGCACGCCACGAACCGACTCGCTCATCGATCGCCGCCGACTACGAACGCTTGTCGGCGGGACGCAGATCGATGCGTAACGTCAGAATGCCGTCGTCGAGGGTCGCCTGCGCGTCACCGATCATCGCGAAGTCCTGGAAATCGGTGTTGGCCTGGGCGATGAATTGTTGGCGCTCCTCCCCCGCGACGGGAGGCAATGGACGCTTGCGGACCGCGGCGGCTCGTTCCTTGAATCGCTGAATCATCTCGACTGGATCGAAATTCACGGCTCCACCGTAGTTCGCACGTCACGCAACATCGCCTTGCGCGTGTCTTCATCGGCGTCCTTGAAAGCGCGCTCACCGATGACTTCGAGTGGTGCGAGGACGGGATTGTCGACGCGTGACGCCTTCCAGAACCACGCGGTGACACCAGCGAGCGCGATACCGACGGCAATCATGAGGAGACCGACGAGCACGATGCCAAACTAGTTGGGTGACCAACGCGCTCTCCACACTTGGATTCCTCGCTGTCATCGGATTCCTCGCCTGGTTGGGTTGGGGGCTCGAGCCGCACTGGGCGTCGAAGGATGGACGAAAGTTCATGTGTCGCATGCAGTTGCACACCGACGACCGCGACCCACGGACGCGGTGGCGTGACGTCAAGGTCGGCATCGACGGTGACGAGTTGCTGGTGTTCGCGCGATCCCGACGAACCGGCGACCTCCGCGGAGTATGGAGGGTCGTCGGCGCGAACAACGACGACGCCAAACGACGACGCCTCTACGAGATCCGAACCGCGAACGACGCCAGCGCAACGTTGCGCCTGCCCAAGTCGAGTCGCGCAGTCCCGCTCCTCGACGAATTGGTCCCCTGACGATCCGTGCCTCGACGTCGGCGGGCTCGCCACCTCACCCGGACGTGAGCAACCGCGTGATGGGACCACCAACTTGCGCGAGGTCGATCAGGAAGGCATCGTGTCCGTGCGGGGAGTCGATCTCCGCGTAGTCGGCCTCCACCCCGTTGCGAGCGACGAGGTCGCGAATCTGGCGCTGCTGATACGTCGGATACAGGATGTCGCTCGAGATTCCCATTGCCAGGGTTCGCGCGGAGATACGGGCCATGGCCTTCTCGAGACCACCACGACCGCGCGAAACATCGTGCAGGTCCATGGCCTTACCGATGAGCAGATAACTGTTGGTGTCGAAGCGTCGGATCAAGCGGTCGCCATGGTGGTCGAGGTAGCGCTCCACCTCGAACTTGTCCCACAGTCCGATGCCGTTGTTTTCCGCGTCCATGTCCGCAAGGTCGCGACCGAACCTGTCGGTGAAGACGTTGTCGCTTCGGAACGTCACTTGTGCGACCATTCGCGCGATCGCCAAGCCCTCCCATGGACCTTCTCCCGTGCTCGCGTCGTAGTAGTCGCCGCCCCGCCAGCGGGGGTCCAACCGGATGGCGCGACGACCGATGGCTCCCCAGGCAATCTGTTGTGCGGTGGACTGTGCGCACGTGCCAATCACCGCCAACGAGCCCACACGATCCGGATAGGTGATCGCCCACTCGAGCGCCTGCATCCCGCCCATCGATCCGCCCATCACGTTGTGCCATCGCCGCACACCGAGGTGGTCCGCGAGTCGCACCTGTGCGCGAACCATGTCGCGAACCGTAATCACCGGAAAGCGCGAGCCGTACGGCACGCCATCGTCGGGATGCGGTGACGCCGGACCTGTGGTGCCCTGACAACCACCGAGCACGTTGCTACAAACGACGAACCACTCGTTGGTGTCGATGGCGAGACCTGGTCCGACCAAACCCTCCCACCACCCGGGAGTTGGATGGCCGTCCTCGGCTGCACCGGCGACATGACTGTCACCCGTCCACGCATGGCAAACGAGTACGGCATTGGAGCCGTCGGCGTTGAGTTGACCCCATGTTTCGTATGCGATCGTCACGTCACGAAGCGTGACGCCCACGTCGAGCGCGACGGCTCGTTCACCCAACGACAGGAACCGTCGACGCCCCACCGGCTGTGCAGCCGACCACGCGCCCGTGGCGGGGTAATCGGTGCGTTGCATGGTGTGTTCCCTCTTCGTTCCGCCACCACGCTGGGTTTTGCCACCAAACGATCCGTTGTCCCTTGCGGGACCACATCGCCACCGAAGTGACTTGGCACCGTGGATTCCCGGTTGCCGGACCGTTTGGTCGCTCGTGATGTAGCGGTACAGAGGCTAGCGGTAGCGTTTGACTACCCGACGGGCGGAGTTGGGGCTGCACACGTTCGTCGTGCCGCCACTCGGCGATACACCACGGCGGCAATCTGGCGGATGACCGGCAATGCAATAAGCCAGCCGGCGACCGACCAGGGTGCACGCGCATGACGCAGGGCGCTCGCAACAGCAACGTGTGCCGAGGAAACGACACCCTCTGCACTCACCCATTGCACGGCGGCCTCACAATCCGCGCGACTCAGTCCGAGCGCGGGGAGATCGGCGCTCTGGAACGCGACGGCAGTCAGCGGCCGACTCGTTCGTCGTTGGAGAAAGCGGACGCACGACCGACAGAAATCGCACTCACCGTCGAACACGAGTACCGCACTCGTTAGCGTTGCAGCCACCGTGGCTCGCGTGTTGCTGTCAGTCAAGATGATCGCGCTCCATGTCTTCACGATGGTATTGGTCGTGGTGATGGTAAACCTCGGATTGTGGCAACTCTCTCGTCACAACGACCGTGCCATGTTCAACGAGGCCGTACGGGCTCGCGCGGACCAGGCACCACGCCCTGCGGACGAGATCCTGGCGCTCGACCCTGATGTCGCCGATCTCGAGTGGTACCCGCTGTCGGCCACCGGCGAATACGTCCCCAACGAGGACCTGCTCGTGGTGAACGTATCGCAGGACGGCCAGGCCGGTGTCGACCCGGTCGCTGCGATGCGTCTCGACGATGGCTCGATCCTCCTCGTCAACCGTGGGTTCATTCCCCTGGCTGCCCAGGTTCCGGAGCCACCGGCGGGTCGTGTCACCATCGTCGGTCGAGTGCGGGTGAGCAACGCACGCAAGCGTGGCGCATTGACCGACGCACCGACCGGTGACTTGCGCGAAATCCAGCGCATCGACATCCCCCGTCTCGCGGAGCAATTACCGGGTGACGTCCTTCCCATCTACGTCGACCTTCTCGGGAGCAACCCGCCGGATTCCCCGGTACTCTCGCGCATCGCCGACCCACAACTCACGCTCGGACCGCACTTGTCCTACGTCGTGCAGTGGTTCGTCTTCTCCCTGTGTGCCATCGCTGCATGGGTGTTCATCGTGCGACGAGCGCTCGCCACATCGCGCCAGGCGACGACATCAGCCTGAGTCGCGTCGCTGCGCTCACCCGCCCGAAGACGCCGAGCATCGTGGCCCGAACGTCGCGCGGGTCGGCATCGACACGGAGGTAGGCGGCCCACCGGGAGGTCGGCAGCGAGAAGAAGGCGTCGAAAAAGTCGGGAAGCGACTCGGCGGGGAGCGACTGCAACACTGCCAGACCCATGTCGTACCACGCCCGCGTACGAATCTGCGCCTGCGGCCACACGGCGTCCCACACGGCACCACTCACGTCGCCACCCGAACGTCGACGCACGAGAGCGACTCGGATCGCCTCCGCGACACGCGGAGCCGCGCGCAATGACGCCGCCACCGAGTACCCCGTCACGGGGTGTACGTACCCCGCCGACGCCCCGAAACCAACGACACGCGTCGTTCGCGCCGGCAATGGCGCTCCCATGGGGATGCGCACGTGCTCGACGGCTCGCGCCGAGGATGTGAGGTCCACCTCCATACGACGAACCAATCGTTCACGCAGCGGTTCGATCGGCACCGGTGGCCGCGCGTACAACGAGGTCTCCTCGATCAGCGTCGATCCGTCGGGGAACGATGCTCCATAGAAGAACGTCGGCGGTCGACTCCAATCCATCAACGTGAATTCCCCGGGTCGGATGCCGGTCGAGGACGCGAGTGCCGAGTCGACGACGAGACCGTAGGCGGTTTGCGCACCGCCCGCGCGATCGTCGCTCCGTCGGGCTGATGGTTCGGGTCGATGTGCGAGCAGGACCCCGCTACCGGTCGCGTCGACCACCAAACGTGCGACCACCTTGGCACCGCCGTGCAGGCGCACGGTGCTCGTGTCGAGGTCGTGCTGCACATCGATGACGGAATCGTCGATCGTTGCAACGCCCTCGAACAGTGCGGAACGTGTTCGCTGGTTGTCGAACACCATGTACGGACGTTGGAGCAGGTGCTCGCGCTCGGCGACCACGCGAACGACGTTCCACCTGCCGCGTTGGAGCGATGCCAACGGTGCACCCGTCTCGCATTCGACGACGTCGTCCTCCCATGCACCGTAGGTGGCGAGCCACGGCGTCGACGGCGAGACCACGAGCACGTCGACGCCGCGCGTGCGGAGCGATCGCGCGAGCGCCGCCCCGGCGGGACCTCCGCCGACCACCACGACGTCGTGCCGCACCGATTACTCCACGTTGGCGAGATGGGCGTGATCGTTGTACCGCAGCAGACGCCAGATGTTCTCCCGCGGGCGGTACAACTCGGTCAACGAACAATTCTTGGTGAACACCTCGAACCGCCCGCTCGAGGGCGCCTGCAAACAGTGCCGCAGGAGTGCGTCGATGGTGCCGCCGTGGCAGGTGACGACCACCGACTTGCCGCGGTAATCACGTTCGAGCTCACCGAACGCCGCGACGACACGCTCATGGAACTGCCCGAGCGTCTCACCGCCGGGGAACACCACGGTGTCGGGATCGCCATTGAAATCCGGTCGCCCGTACTTTGCCACGAAGTCGTCGTACTGCAGACCGTCACACAACGGTCCCGGATCGTGTTCGCCGAAACCAGGACGGATGTCGAGATCGTGGTGACCGATCATCGGGCCGAAAATCTCGGCGGTTTGTCTCGCGCGCGGATACGAACTCGACACCACGACGTCGACGCTCAGTTCCCCGGTCCTCTTCAACCGTTCACCGAGGGCCTCGGCCTGGGCGCGACCGAGATCGGTGAGACCACGACAACTTCGCAGGCCTCCGATGAATCGCTCGACGGTGGCGAAGGATTCGCCGTGGCGCACGAGCACCACGCGGGTGTCGGTCATACGAGTTTTTCGACGAATCCCTCGAGCTGGCGCAGGTTCCTGCACTCATAGACGCCATCGGTGTTTCCGCCGTACTCGCCGACGATGGAGTCCCCCGTGTTCCAATACGACCGTGGCTCGGGATTGAGCCAGTACACGTGTCGAGCATGCTTGCGCATTTCCTTCACCACCCAACTCTGTGATGCGTGGTAGTTGTTGCGCGCGTCCCCGAGGAGGAGCACCGTGGTTTTCGGATTGATGTCCTTGCCGTAGCGCTCCCAGAACACCTCGAAGGCATGTCCGTAGTCGCTGTGTCCGTCCACCCACACCACGTCTGCCTCCGTGTTCACCTTGTGGATCGCCTCCTGGATGTCCTCCGTGGCACGGAAGTGTTTGGTGACCTCGTCGATGCCGTCGATGAAGACGAACGACCGTACCTTGCTGAACTGACTTTGAATGGCGTACACCAACATGAGCGTGAAACGCGCGAATGCTGCAACGCTCCCGGAGATGTCGGCGACGACCATCAATTCCGGTTTGGCGGGTCGCGGATACTTGAACTTCGGCTCCGCGGGCACTCCGCCGTAGCTCAACGAATGTCGGACGGTGTTGCGGAAGTCGAGCGGACCCTTCCGACCATGACGTCGCTTGCGTGCCAGTCGGGCGGCGAGTTTGCGAGTCAGTGGGAACAACGCCTTCTTGAGCGACTGCATCTCCTCCCTGCTGGCGTGCATGAACTCCACGTCCTCGGGTAGGGGTTTGCGGAGCGTCTTTGCCATCGCCTCGGCACCACGATCGGCGACGAGCCGGCGTCGAATCTCTGCTTCGACTTCCTTCTTGAATTGCTCGATCCGCATCTCGTACTCGTCCTTGGCCAGACGTTGCTCCAGGCTGGTCGACTCCCTCTGTGTCGACGCCTTGTTCGCCTCGAGCAACTTCGCGAGCATGTTGTCCAAATCCAGGTTGCGCAGCGTCCGGTACAGGTAGTACGTACCGCCGACGGGTCGCCCAGGCTCCATCCCGGCGAAACGTGCCACCGACTGCCGTGCCAACGCGCGCATCATCGCCTGATCGCCCTGCATGAGCGCGCGCATGAGCATGTTGGCAAGTTCCTCCGGAGTGAGTGCCTCGAGCCCGCCCCCGCCGGCCCCCTTGCCCTCACCCTTGCCGAGCTGTGCGTCGTCCTGCTCGTCGCGCCAGAACTCGTCGGCTTGGTCCTCGCTCGGGTCGACGATGTTGTATTGCGATCCCCGTAACGAGAAGTACACCTCGAAGATGGTCTCGAACACCCTCCAGTGCGACGAGTTCTTGACGAGCGTTGCACCGAGGGCGTACTTGAACGCTTCGCGATCCTCGATCGGGATGACCTTCACGGCCTCCATCGCATCGAGATTCTCCGTCAGGCTCACCGGCAGTCCGGCGCGGCGCAGTTCGACCACGAATCCAGACATCAGGTCGATGACCGGCATGCGACCCCTATTCGTCGACCGACAGCTCTTTGGCGGCCTTTGCAATGTCGGTTTGGTACTTGAGGAGCACGTGCAGCGTTTCCTTGGCTTGCTGTGCATCGATGTGGTCCACACCGAGCAGGATCAGCGTGCGCGCCCAGTCGAGCGTCTCGCTCACCGACGGCGCCTTCTTCAGATCCAACTGGCGGATGCTACGTACGATCCGCGCACTCTGGTCGGCGAGGTTCGCACTGATGTCGGGAACCTTGGCGAGCACGATCTCCTTCTCGCGCTCCATGTCCGGATAGTCGACGTGGAGATAGAGGCAGCGGCGCTTCAGTGCCTCGGAGAGTTCGCGGGTGTTGTTGGACGTGAGGAACACCATCGGGATCTGCTTTGCGGTGATGGTGCCGAGCTCGGGAATCGAGACCTGGTACTCACTCAGCACCTCGAGCAACAGGGCTTCGGTTTCGACTTCGACGCGGTCGACTTCGTCGATGAGGAGGACCACCGGGTCGGGCGCCGAGATTGCTTCGAGCAGTGGTCGAGTGAGGAGGAACTCGTCGCTGAAGATGTCGTCGTGCACCTCCGACCAGGAGTCGCTCTTCTTGTCGGCTTGAATGCGGAGCAACTGTTTCTTGTAGTTCCATTCGTAGAGCGCCTTGGACTCATCCAGACCCTCGTAGCACTGGAGACGAATCAGTCGAGCGCCGGTAAGTTCGGCGACGCTCTTGGCCAACTGGGTCTTGCCCGTACCGGCCGGACCTTCGATGAGTACCGGCTTGCCGAGGCGTTGCGCCAGGTACACGACTCCGGCGATGCCGTCGTCCGCGAGATAGTTGATTTTCTTGAGGCCATCACGCACCTGCGCAACGGTGGTGAATGCACTGCTCATCATGGCAAGGCTACTCAGGCTTCCTCTCGGTGAACGAGCGCTGGCAATAGCATTTCATCACCATGACTCGTCGCTCGCATTTCGCGAGCAATCTCGGTGTGGCTGGCGGAACGCTCGCTTCTCGACTCACCGGACTGATCCGCATCGTGGTGTTCGCCGCCGTCATCGGGCAAACTGCGCTGGCGGACGCCTTCGACGTCGGCAACAACGCACCGAACGTGATCTACGAGCTGTTGCTGGGCGGCACGTTGACCGCGGCCCTCGTCCCGTTGTTCGTCGCACAGCGGGAGACCAACGACCGCGAAGGCACCGCGGCAGTCGTCGGCACCTCGTTGATTGCACTGTTCGTGGTCACCATCGCGGCGGTGTTCGCAGCACCCCTCGTGTTCCGGTTGTACGCACTCTCTCCATCCGGTGACGTGCAACTGTTCCATTCCGTGGGAACGGCGCTCACTCGGGTGTTCCTCGTTCAGATCTTCTTCTACGGTCTGAACGCACTCGCGACGGGACTCTTGAATGCCCGGGGAAACTTCGTCGTTGCCGCATGGGCACCGGTGGCCGCCAATCTCGTGGCGATCGGTGCACTGCTCGGAATTCGCGGCGATGCCACCATCGAGAACGTCGACTTGGCCTCCGCTTCGGAGGGATCCCGACTGTTCTGGTGGTTCTCCCTCGGACCGACGCTGGGTATCGCCGTCATGTCCTTCATCGTGGTGGCGACCGCGATTCGGCTCGGTGCGCTACCGACGCCGAGGTTCGCCCCGCGACATCCGGCCGTGCGCCGACTCGTGCGAGTGTCGACGTGGGCGATCGGCTACATCGCATCGAATCAGATCGCGCTGGTGGTGGTGAAGAACCTCGCCGAGCCCGGTTCGGGTCGACTCGACGCCTACGCCAAGGCGATGACCATCTTTCAATTGCCGCACGGGTTGCTGGCGGTCACCATCGTGACGACGACGGCACCGCTCCTCTCGAGTGCCGTGGTGCGCGGCGACCGCGCCGAGTTCGTCGATCATTTTCGACGGGGCGCCCGAACGACACTGGCCCTCACGCTCCCATCGTCGGTGATCATGGCGGTCTTCGCGCCACTCATCGTGCGGGTGCTCCTCGGGTGGGGTGCCTTCAGCGACGATGCAGTCACCGCCACCGCCCGCGCATTGACGGGTTTGGGGGTGGGACTTGCCGGTTTCTCGCTGTATCTCTTCGCCTTGCGAGGTTTCTACAGTCACAACGACACACGAACGCCGTTCTTCATCAATGTCGGGCAGAACGGTCTCAACATCGTGCTGGCGATCCTCCTCTCGAATCGCTACGACGTGCTCGGACTCGGGCTCGCCTTCGCGGTGTCGTATCTGGTGTTCGGTGTCGTCGCCGTCGAGATGATGGCTCGTCGACACGGCACGGCACGACTCACCACGCTGTTCTCGCGATAGTCGTCGGAATTGCCCCGACTTCGACCTAGTAGACGATGAGATCGTCGCGGTGCACGAGCTCCGTCGCCACGTCGTCGGGCAATTCACTGCTCTTCTTTCCCGCCGCAGCCGTGGCATGACGAGCGTCGACCCGGCTCAAACCACGACCGACGAGGCCTCCGTCCGGCGCCACCACGTCGATGACGTCACCGGCGACGAAATCGCCACGCACCTCGACCACACCGGCGTGCAGGAGTGAAACACCACGACCCACCAGTGCGTCCCGCGCTCCGCCATCGACGATGACGCTGCCGGCTGGTTGTGCCGCGAAGGCAATCCACAGCTTGCGCGAGGTGAGGCTGCGGTCGTGCGCCGCGAAACTGGTGCCGACGCCGCGTACATCTTCCACGGCGTCGCGCAACACGTGATCTCGCGTGGCGCGGGCGATCACGGCCCGGACACCGGACCAACTCGCGATTCGCGCCGCAGCCAACTTCGACGCCATTCCCCCGCTACCCCGCGCCGTGCCCGTGCCACCGGCACGCACGGTCATGAGCTCGTCGTTGGCGGCCACGTGGGTGATGAGCGTCGCGCTCGGGTCGAGTGCGGGATCGGAGGTGAACAACCCGTCGGTATCCGTGAGCAGGACCAGGACGTCGGCGTCCACACTGTGCGCCACGAGTGCCGCGATGCGATCGTTGTCGCCGAAGCGAATCTCATCGCTGGCGATCGCATCGTTCTCGTTGATGATCGGAACGCACCCGAGTTCGAGCAGGCGCAGCATGGTGTTGCGCGCATGCAGGTACTGCGATCGGTCGATGAAGTCGTTCGGCACGAGCAGCACCTGCGCGCCGACGAGATCGTGTTCGTCGAGGGCAGCGTTGTAATGACCCATCAACCGACTCTGACCGGCGGCGGCCAACGCCTGCAGGGTTGCGGTGTCGGTCGGTCGCTGCGACATGCCGAGGGCGGCAACTCCGCCGGCAACCGCCCCACTGGTGACGACGAGGACCTCGTGGCCGTCCCTGCGGAGTTGCGCCACTTGCGCACACAACGACGAGATCATCGCGACGTCGATTGCACCCTGCGCATCCGTGATCGACGACGTTCCGATCTTTGCAACGACCCTCATGCGGCCACCATGCTCGTTCGTCACCCGACCACGTGGGTGTATTCGAAGCTGAATTCCTTGATGTGGATCGTCGCACCGTCATGTGCACCGGCCCGTGCAAGGAGCCGCGGTACACCGAGCCCGTTGAGACGATCGTCGATGTAGTTCAAGGCGTCGGGAGACGATACATCGCTCAGCGCCACCGCCCGCTCCACCGCCCGACCATGCAGGCGAAACTCGTTGTCGGCGACCTTCTCCACTCGGGTGCCCTCTGGTTCGGGCCGGATCGTGATCTCGGTGTCGTCGATCGGCGGTACCTCGCGGGCCTCGTGCACGAGTTCGGCGAGGGCTCCCACGACCTCGCGGACTCCGGCGCGCGTCACCGACGACATGGTGCGATGACCGGCAGCCTCCCAGCGCGCCTTGGTGTCGGCATCGACCGCGTCGAGTTTGGTGCCGACGACGAGGCGAGGACGGTCGAGCAGCTCGGGCCGGTACGCCCGAAGTTCGTGCATCAATACCTCGACCTGCGTCTCGGGTGCAACACCTTCCATCGACACGAGATCGGCGAGGATGCACAGCACCCGCGCGCGTTCGATGTGACGCAGGAACTGGTGACCCAGTCCACGACCCTCGCTCGCTCCCTCGATGAGGCCGGGACTGTCGGCGATGACGAATTCGGTTTCGGAATCCATCCGCACCACGCCGAGGTGCGGTTCCAATGTGGTGAAGGGATAGTTGGCGATCTTCGGCTTGGCAGCAGACACCGTCGAGATGAAGGTGCTCTTCCCTGCATTCGGATACCCGACGAGTGCAACGTCGGCCATCAGCTTCAGTTCCAACATCAGCCAGCGGGTCGGGCCGTGCTCACCCTGCTCGGCGAACTTCGGAGCACGCCGTTTGTTGGTGAGGAATCGAGCATTACCGCGCCCGCCCTGACCTCCGGGAATCGCCTGCCAGCGCATACCATGATTGCGCAGGTCGGCGAGAATCTCGCCCGAATACAAGTCCTTCACGATCGTTCCCTCGGGCACCTTCACTTCCATGTCGCGACCGCGTCGACCGTGGAGATCCTTGCCCATACCCGACACGCCGTCCTCTCCGCGACGATGCGGGTGGTCGCGGAACGCCACGAGCGATGCGACGTTGTGGTCGGCAATCAGCCACACCGCGCCACCGTCCCCACCGTCCCCACCGTTTGGACCGCCGTACACGACGGGTCCTTCGCGACGAAAGCTCACACAACCGGCGCCACCATCACCGCCGCGGACGTTCAATTGCGCCTCGTCGACAAACGCACTCATGCGGGTGAACTCCTGATGACGGTGATGCCGTAGTGGCGAATATTCACGCTACAAGCGCACGCCCCGTGCGTATCGTTGGAGCGTGACGTCACGCGCCGAATCGTGGGCTTCGACGATGCAAGGTCACGACGACGACGGCATCCGTTTTGCTCATGCCGATTCGTGGGCCGGAACCGGTCGCTTGCAACTGGTGTCGCGCGATGCCCGCGAGGAGCACGAAGCCGATGCCCTCGCACCGCACGCCACGCGATCCTTCGGTGCCGGCAATCGGGCGGTCGCCGAGGAACCCGATCCGTTCCGAACCTGTTTCGAACGCGACCGTGATCGCATCCTGCACGCCTCGTCGTTTCGACGACTCGCGGGCAAGACGCAGGTCTTCGTGTTCCCCGAGGACCACCAGCGAACCCGACTGACCCATGCACTCGAGGTGGCCCAGGTTGCGGTGTCCGTGTCACGCGCGCTCGGGCTCAATACGGCACTCACCGAAGCGATCGCCCTCGGCCACGACTGCGGTCACGGCCGCGGCGGGCACGCCAGCGAAGATGCGCTGTCGCCGTACGTCGACGGCGGCTACGACCATGCGGTCTGGGGCGCGGACGTGGCATTGGCATCGCTGAACCTGTGCAAGGAGACACTCGACGGCATCCGCAATCACTCGTGGTCGCGTCCCGCGCCGGCCACACCGGAGGGTGAGGTCGTGTCGTGGGCGGATCGCATCGCCTACGTGTGCCACGACTTCGAGGACGCCGTGTCAACCGGCTTGGTAGTAGCCAACACCCTTCCCGACCTCGTGCGTGCCACCTGCGGCATCACGCGAGGCTCGCAGTTGAAGTCGTTCATCACTGCGATGATCGATGCGGCTCGCGAGTCCGGGCGAATCGGCATGACGAGCAACACCGCCGATGCGCTCGCGGCATTTCGCAAGTTCAATTACGACAACATCTACATGCGCGAGGCCTCACGAAGTCAGGCTGGCGCGGTGATCGATCTGCTCCGCGCGCTCGTCGAGCACTATCACGCGAATCCCGACGACATGGCCGACGCATTTCCGGGCGGTCTTGCACCGGCACGAAGTGACGCCGCGTTGCATCAGGCGGTCACCTACGTGGGTGGCATGACCGATCGATTCGCCTGTCGCCAGGGTCTTTCGCTTCTGAATTACGACCCCGCTCGACTGCCGCGCGGCATCGACGTGTGAGTCGGTTCGACAGTTCATCTCGCCGCCGTAGCGGAACCGACATCGTCTAGCGTGAGCCCGCGTGAAGCGACGACTCTGGATCGACACCGACACCGCCAGTGACGACGTCGTCGCACTGATCATCGCCCTGCGACACCCCGACGTCGAGGTGGTCGGACTTTCGGTCGTGGCGGGCAACGTACCGCTCGAGATGGGCGTCCAGAATGCGCTCATCACCCTGGAACGTTGCGGCAGCACTGCACCGGTCCACGCGGGCGCTGCGCGACCGCTCTCGCGGGTGCTCGAATCGGCGCAAAACGTCCATGGTCACGACGGCATGGGCGACATCGGACTCGACCTCACGGGACGCGTTCCCACCTCGCTCGACGGCATCGGTGCGATGATCGCGGCGTTTCGCGAACATCCCGGCGAGATCGAACTCGTCACCCTCGGACCGCTCACCAACGTGGCGGTTGCGGTTCGTAGCGAGCCGCGGTTCGCTTCGTGGGTGAAGCGCTGCGTGAGCATGGCCGGCACCGGCATCCTGCCCGGCAACGTGACCGCCCTCTCGGAGTTCAACGTGTGGGCCGATCCGGAGGCCGCATTCGTGGTGTTCGAATCCGGCATGCGCATCGAGATGGTTGGCTGGGACGTGAGTTGGCAGGACGCGGTGGTACCCGACTCCCTCGCCGAGGAACTTCGGCTGCTGTCCCCGTTGGCGGAGTTTGCAATCGACATCCAACGCGGGGTGCGGGAGTTCTGCCGCAACGTGACGAAGATCGACGGATTCGACTTTCCCGACCCCATCGCGATGTGCGTGGCGATCGACGATTCCATCGTCACGAAGGAGGACACTCGCTACGTGGAGGTCATCCTCGGCGAAGGCCACGCCCGCGGTCAGACGATGGTGGATTGGCGGGGTGTCACCGGCAAGGCTGCGAACACCCGGGTGGTGTTACGAGCCGACCAGGTTCGGTTTCAACGGATGTTGCGTGACGCGTTGCGCGTCTAGGCAACGGGCAGCACGTCGACGACCTTGCGACCGCGTCGTTCGCCGAACTTGACCGCGCCGTCGACCAACGAGAACAGCGTGTCGTCACTGGCGCGACGAACGTTCTTACCGGGATGCACCTTGGTGCCACGCTGACGAATGATGATCGTGCCGGCGGTGATCTTGGTGCCGTCGAACACCTTGACGCCGAGTCGTTGGGCGTTTGAATCGCGACCGTTCTTCGTTGAACCGCCACCCTTTGTCTTTGACATGATTCAGCCTTTCGCGATGCTGGTGATCTTGATGACGCTGTAACGCTGACGATGTCCGAAACGACGGCGTTGGTTGGTGCGACGCTTGTAGGTGAACCCGTCCACCTTGTCGCCGAGGTCCTCGCCGACGATGGTGCCCTTGACGGAGGCCTTCGAGAGTTCGTTGGGTGTGGAGAGGACCGTGGCGCCATCGACGATGAGGACGGGTCGCAGCGACACCTCGCTACCCTGCGCTCCGTCGAGCAACTCGACGCGCAAGGTCTGGCCGCTCGTCACTTTTTCCTGCTTGCCACCGGTGGCGATCACTGCGTACATAACGGCTTCTCACACTATCGGCGACGAACGACGGTCGCGCCGCGTGGTCGGGCACCCTAGAAGAGTTCGGGTGCTCGTTCGGGTGGCGTCAGGCCGAGGTGCTCGAAGGCGGCTGGGGTGGCGACGCGTCCACGCGGGGTGCGGGCGAGGAACCCCTCCCGAATGAGGAAGGGCTCGTACACGTCCTCGATCGTCTCGGGTTGTTCGCTCACGGCAATGGCCAGGGTCGAAAGCCCGACGGGTCCACCGGCGAAGCGCTCGCACACCACCTGCAAGACCGCACGGTCGACCTTGTCGAGTCCAAGGCGATCGACGCCGAAGGTCCGCAAGGCTTCGTCGGCGATGGGCAAGGTTACGGTCGAATGAGCACGGCCCTGCACTTGGGCACTGGTTTGTACTTGGGCAAAGTCGCGCACACGGCGCAACAGCCGATTGGCGATGCGCGGCGTGCCGCGCGAACGCGAGGCGATCTCGAGCGCCGCATCTGAGTCGATCGTGATCCCCAGGATGCCTGCCGCCCGTTGCACGATCTGGCGCAATTCGTCGGGCTCGTAATACTCGAGACGCGAGACGAGCCCGAACCTGTCGCGCAACGGCCCGGTAATCATGCCGGTGCGGGTGGTGGCACCGATGAGCGTGAACTTGGGCAGGGTGAGTCGAATCGAGGACGCGGCCGGACCCTTGCCGACGACGATGTCGATCTGAAAATCCTCCATCGCCGGATACAGGATCTCCTCGACGACCCTCGACAAGCGATGCACCTCGTCGATGAACAACACGTCACGGTCCTCCAACTTGGTGAGAATCGCCGCGAGGTCACCGGCGCGTTCCAACGCCGGCCCCGACGTGACGTGGATCTTTGCGCCCATCTCGTTCGCCACGATCGTCGCCATCGTCGTCTTGCCGAGTCCGGGAGGCCCCGCGAGGAGGAGGTGATCCGCCGCCTCGTTGCGTTGGCGGGCGGCTTGGAGCACGATGCCCAGGTGCCGTTTCAATTCACCTTGTCCGACGAAATCGTCGAGTCGGCGCGGTCGTAGTTCGCCGTCGGCACGCACGTCAGAGTCGTTCCGCGCGATCGGATCCACGAACTCCTCACGCACGACGGGCCCCCAACAGACTGAGCGCTTCGCGCAGCATGGTGGCGGTGTCGGAAATCGCCAACTCGCGCAATGCGCCACGAATCTCGGTCTCGTCGTAGCCGAGACCGGCCAGTGCGTCGCGCACGTCGCTCATCGCACCCCCACCCCGTTCACCCACCGGACGAGGCTCATCGATGGTCGGAAGATTGAGGCGGTCCTTCAATTCAAGGAGCAGTCGTTCGGCGGTCTTCTTGCCGACGCCAGGTACCGAGGTGAGGCCCGCCACGTCGGCGGCGAGGACGATGTCGACGAGCGTCCGCGGTGAGTGCGTGGCGAGGATCGCCATCGCCAGCGACGGCCCGATGCCGTTCGTGTCGATCAACACGTCGAAGGTCCGACGTTCGTCACGGTCGAGGAAGCCGAAGAGCAATTGGGCATCCTCGCGCACGTGATGGTGCACGTGCAGGAACGCCTCGGTGGTCGGTTCCAATTCGGCGAGCGTGCGCGGCGTCACGGTGACGGTGTAACCGACACCGGCCACCTCGATGAGCACGGTCGAGTCGCTGACGCGCTCCAGGATGCGACCACGTAGCGAGCCGATCATCGTGACATCGCCCCCGCCACGCTGCGGGCGAACGGCTCGCTTGCCACGTGACACAGCGCGAGTGCGGCGGCATCCGCGGCGTCCGCGGGCGTGGGTAACGAACCCAACCCGCAACGAATTTGCACCATGCGGGCGATTGCAGCCTTGTCCGCTCCACCGAATCCCGCGACGGCGTTCTTCACCTCGGTGGGCGTGTACTGCACCACCGCGCAGCCGCGCGAGGCAGCAAGTGCCATCACCACTCCGCTCACTTGAGCAACTCCCATGGCCGTGCGGGTGTTGTGTTGGAAGAACACCCGTTCGACCGCGACGGCACGCGGGGCGAATTCGTCGAAGAGATCGACGAGATCGGACTGGAGTCGCGCCAAACGCTCCGGTAGGTCGTCGCTGGCCGGTGTCGTGAGCACACCCAAGGCCCGCAGGATGGGTTTGGCGCCAGGTTGCACGACTGCGTATCCGCACCGGGTGAGTCCCGGATCGATTCCCACCACCAGCGGAACATCGGCGGGTGCCAGCGCGTCGGGAACGGCGTTGTTGGACCCTCGGCGGGGGGCGAACATGTGTTTGATGCTAGCGGATGGCGGCGATTGCGGTGATCAATTCATCGACCGGTCGGTAGGTCACACCCACCACGGCTCGATGTGCATACCGAATGACTCCCGAGGCGTCGACCACGAACACGCTGCGACGCGGCAGGTCCATCAATCCCAGGACTCCGTAGGCCCGATGCGCCGATTTGTCCACGTCGGCGAGCAACGGGAAACCGAATCGATGCTTGGCGGCGAACTGCTCGTGACTGGCAACATCCTGGGTGCTGATGCCGAGCACCTGGGCGGACACCTGCGCGAACTGACTCAGTTCGTCGTTGTATTGGCACAACTGTCGCGTGCACACCGGGGTGTTGTCGCCGGGATAAAAGGCCAGAACGACCGTCGAGCCGCGGTACTGCGACAGCGAATAATTCCGCGAGCCGGTGCCGGGCAAACTGAACTCGGGGGCCGTATCGCCGACGCCGACTGCTCGTGCCATGCCGCCACCGTAGCCGACGTTGGCAACCCGGAGCCTCAACGGCGGCTCACGCACCGATCGATTCGAGCAACGCCTCGGCGATGTCGAAGTTGGCGTACACATCCTGCACGTCGTCGTGCTCCTCGAGTTCGTCCATGATCTTCAGGATGGCCTTGGCATCGGAGGCGTCCGTCACGGGAACCACCGCCGACGACACCATCGTGCTCTCGGCGGACTGCACGGGCAAGGAGGCTGCGTCGAGCGCCGCCTTGATCTCCCAGACCCTCGCCGCATCGCAGGTGATGCGCCACACCGACCCATCGTCATTCATGTCGTCGGCGCCGTGTTCGAGGACGGCCGCCATCACGTCGTCCTCCTTTGCCGCCCGATCGACGAGGATCACACCCTTGCGGCTGAACTGCCACGCCACGGCACCGGGTGCGGCCATCGATCCCCCACATTTGGTGAAGATCGCACGCACGTCGGAGGCGGTTCGGTTGCGATTGTCGGTGAGGATGTCGATCAGGAGTGCCACCCCACCGGGTGCATACGCCTCGTAGGTGATGGCCTCGTAGTTCGAACCCTGTGCCTCACCGGTTGCCCGCTTGATGGCGCGATCGATGGCATCGTTCGTCATGGACGCCGCCTTCGCCTTCTGGATGATCGTGCGCAATGCGGCATTCGACGCCGGATCGCCGCCGCCGGTCCGGGCTGCGACGTCGATTTGCCGGGCCAACTTGGCAAAGGTCTTGCCGCGCTTCTGGTCGATGACCGCCTTCTTGCGCTTGATCGTCGCCCACTTGGAATGTCCCGACACGGCCGCCTACCTCGTCGTCCGAACCTGTTCGATGAACAGTCGGTGGATGCGATCGTCGTCGGTGAGTTCTGGGTGGAACGATGCAGCCATTACGGACATTGAGCGTACGAGCACCGGCGTTCCGGCATGCTCGGCGAGGACCTCGACGTCGTCGCCGGTGCGAACGATTCGCGGGGCGCGAATGAAGACGGCATGGAACGGTGCGTCACTGCCACGAATCGACAACTCGGTTTCGAAACTGTCCACCTGTCTCCCGTAGGCATTCCTCTGCACACCGATGTCGAGCGCAGCAAACGAGCGTTGATCGTCCCGACCGTCCGTGACCTCGCGCGCGAGGAGGATCATTCCCGCGCACGTACCGAGAACGGGCATGCCGTCGGCGATTCGTTTGCCGACTGGCTCGAACAGCAATGACGACTCGAGCAGCATCGACATCGTCGTCGATTCGCCTCCCGGCAGGACGAGAGCATCGACATCGTCGAGGTCGTCCGGGGTTCGCACCTCGCTCGATTGCGCACCGATGCGGTCGAGTACGGCGCGGTGCGCAGCAAAGGCGCCCTGCAGTGCGAGCACGCCGATTCGGGTGCCCACCGTCATGTCTCCCCGGGCGGGGCTCCTACCAGCCGCGTTCGGCGTATCGCTGGTTGATTTCGTCCATCGAGATGCCGGTCATCGGTGCACCGAGTTTGCGACTCACCTTGGCGATGATGTGGGCGTCACGGAAATGCGTCGTGGCCTCGACGATTGCCTTGGCGCGCGGTGCCGGGTCGTCACTCTTGAAGATGCCCGAGCCGACGAAGACCGATTCGGCTCCGAGTTGCATGGCCAACGCCGCATCGGCCGGTGTTGCGATTCCGCCGGCACAAAAGAGCGGCACCTGGAGCCAGCCCGTCTCGGCGATCTCCTGCACGAGCGGCAGCGGTGCGTTGAGTTTCTTCGCCCAGTCGAACAGTTCGGCGGAATCCGCCTGAGTGATCTTGCGAATGTCGCCGATGATCGACCGCAAATGCCGCACGGCCTCCACGATGTTGCCGGTGCCCGCTTCCCCTTTGGAGCGAATGAGCGCTGCTCCTTCGGAGATTCGTCGCAAAGCCTCACCGAGATTCGTTGCACCGCACACGAAGGGGACGGTGAACTTGAGCTTGTCGATGTGGTGCGCCTCGTCGGCTGGCGTGAGCACCTCGCTCTCGTCGATGAAGTCGACACCGAGAGCTTCGAGCACCTGCGCCTCGACGAAGTGACCGATCCGCGCCTTGGCCATCACCGGAATCGACACGGCAGCCTTGATGCCCTCGATCATCTCCGGGTCGCTCATTCGCGCCACTCCGCCGTCGCGACGAATATCGGCGGGAACCCGCTCGAGCGCCATGACGGCGACGGCACCCGCGTCCTCGGCGATCTTGGCCTGGCCGGGGGTGACCACGTCCATGATCACGCCACCCTTCAACATTTCCGCCAATCCGCGTTGCACGCGCATCGAGCCGGTGGTGTTTGGGCTTGCCATGGTGTCTCTCAGCGTACCGAAGTGCCCCTGATCAGGTCCTGCGCACGTCAAAGGTCACGGATATTTGAACGACGTCGGGTCGGTGCCAGGGAGGTAGGAAATTCCCTTGCCGATTCGCACGAGTTCCACCCAGGTGTTCCCGGGCGTTAGTGCGATCTCCGTACCCGCGGTGTCCTTCAAAAGAAACGGCACGCCCGCATCGCTGCGCTCCCAAGTGCCCTGGAACAGCTTGCCCGCGGTGAACACCCATGCCTCGCCCGAGCCGATCGTCTTGGCGACCGGGCTGTAGCCGCTCTTGCTGTACTGCACGTAGAGCACCACCACGTTGGCAGCGTTCACGCGCACGTCATCGACGTCGACGTGCGGCTTGTCGTCCTGGGATCGCAGGAAGCGACTGAACTCACTGCTCCACTCCCACAACACGCGCACGCCATCCATCGAGAGTTTGATTCCAGCGGTTTCGCGAGCGGTCGCCGGAATCGACTCGTCGGCGGCACGGTACGCGAATTGTGCCGGAGGTGGAGCGGAACCCTCCGGGGCGAGCGTCCACAACTTCGAGGTGTCGGCGAGCAGGTTGTGCGGAGCCGAGCGCGAACTCTCGCGACGGTAACCGCCTTCGTCGTTCGCCGACGAATGACTGAGATCCACCATCGTGGAGGCGCGGATGAGCTTGGTGACCTCCGAGTTGCCGCCGCTCCAGGCGAACAGCGGGGCATTCAACGACTCGAGGAGATCGACGTCCTGCTTGCGACCACTTCGGATGGGACCGACGGGGTCGCTGTCGTTGGTGTGGAAGACCGCGGCGAATCGTGTGAGCATCTCGACGTTCTCTTCGAACACGATGTCGGCTTGGTTGAGGCCCCATTGCGGGCGGGCCTTGGGATGGTTGTCGATCTTGACCACGAGTGCGGGTCGGGTGACGGGCGCAGCCACGGGTAGTCCCGTGAGCGGGGCCAACACCGGTGGAATCGTCGTGGTGGTCGTGGTGGACTCCGCCACCGTCGAGGTGGTTTCGGCGACGTCGACACCAGCCGACTCGCCCGCACTATCGGAACCCCCCGAGCACGCCGACACGGTGAGCACGGCGACCAAACCCGCCACTCCGACGAAACGACGTGAGGTACTCGACACTGGGGACTCCTTTGATTTAGATCTCGCGCAGGAGCGCGATGCGCTCGGCGAGAGGGGGGTGGGTATTGAAGAGTTTATGGAAAAACCCCAGTCGACCCGTGTCATTCACCCCCGACAATGGCTGCTCTATCCACATATGGGCCGTCGCCATCGACGCCGAATGGGTCACCGTACTGTCCGCCTGCAGTTTCTCCAGCGCCGAAATGAGCCCGGGCGGGTACCGAGTCAGTTGCACAGCCGAAACATCGGCCAGCGTCTCGCGACGACGACTCACGGCCGCCTGCATGGCGCGAGCCAGGAGCGGTGCCACGATGAGCAACACCATGCCGATGATCGCGAACGGGTTGCCGCGATCGTCACGATCCCCTGCCCTCGCCACTCGACCACCGTTCCACCACATCATCCGCAATGCCACGTCGGTGAGGATCGCCACAGAACCCACCAACGTGACGGCCAGCGTCATCACGAGGATGTCGTAGTTCTTGATGTGCGACAATTCGTGGGCGACCACACCTTCCAGTTCGACGCGGTTCATCTTCTCGAGAAGTCCCGTCGTCACGGCGACTGCGGCGTTCTTGGGAGTGCGACCGGTGGCGAACGCATTCGGCGCCGGATCGTTGATGACGTACACGCGCGGTTTGGGCAGGCCGCCCGCGATGCACAGTCCCTCCACCAGATTGTGCAATCGCTTGTAGGCAACCGGATCGGCCGGTACCGCCCTACTCACACGCAGGGCGATCGCGTCGGACTTCCAGTACGAAACGAATGCCATCACACCGGAGAACACGAGCGCGGCGATCGTGCCGAGCGTGCCGTTGCCGACGAGAACACCCACCGCCATACCCACGAGCACGAGCACGAGCACGAATCCAACGACGAGCACCGCGGAACGGCGCTTGTTGGCCGCGATGAGGTCGTTCAGAATTTCACCGAAGGCGGCGTGGCTGCCGCGGCCTCGGCCTCGAAGTACTCACGGTCGGCAAAGTTGAAACTGCGGGCGAACAGCACACCGGGGAACGATTGCGTCGTGTTGTTGTACCGCTCCACTGCATCGTTGTAGAACTGTCGCGCGTACGCGACGCGGCTTTCGGTGTTTTGCAGTTCTTCCTGCAAGGACAGAAAGTTCGTGTTGGCCTTCAGGTCGGGGTACGCCTCCGACAGGGCGAACAGCTGTCGGAGTGCGCCGGTCAAGCCGACGTCGGCAGCACCCTGTGCCACCGGGGTCGGTGCGGCGGACATGGCCTTGGCACGGGCGTCGATGACCGCCTCGAGCGCACCCTTTTCGAAGGTGGCATACCCTTTGACGGTTTCAACGAGGTTCGGAATGAGATCGAGTCGGCGTTTCAGTTGCACGTCGATCTGTGACCACGCGTTGTCGACCTCGTTGCGGCGGCTCACGAGGCGGTTGTAGGAGAAAATGACCCACACGGCGAACGATGCGAGCACGATGAGCACGATCCACAGCGCGTTCATGACCCTGAGGTTACTCCTCGCTCGATGGTTTGGCGGATTCACCTGCCACGCGTTCGCGAAATTGTGCCGACTTGTCGCGCAACGACGCCATCGTGTCGGAGACGGTGTCCGAAACGGTGTCCCGCACGACCTGGGAAATTTTCTGGAGGCGGGGTCGGCGTAACAATCGATCCTCGAAGTACCGCAGGACCGCACTCGGCTGCACGACGATGCGCGACTCGGCTTCGGCGAGGAGGACGTCCCGGTAGATCTGGAGGTACCGCTCGGCAAGTTTGCGCATCGACAATTCTTCCGCGCGTTTGCTTCCCGCCGCGGCCAGTCGAGTCCGGAGATCGGCGTCCTCACCAACCTCACGCAGAGCCTGGGCGAGCACGACGGGGTCGCCCGGTGCGACGAGCACGCCGTTGGCGTCGGCCGTCACGACGGTGTCGTAACCGGGGATGTTGCTGGCGACCACCGCCGTTCCCGCGGCCATGGCCTCGAGCAACACCAGCCCGAACGATTCACCGCGTAGTGACGGAGCACAAAAGACGGTGCACCGTGCGAGGCGGTCGATCTTCTCGGACTCCGAGACCTGCCCGAGCCAATCGATGCGTGCCGCAACCTTGGGGTCGCGGGAGTACCGCTTGCGAAGTTCCTCGATGTGCGGTCCGTCCGAGCAGATCCACAACCGGAAATGTTCCGGCAGCAGGAGGAAGGCGTCGAGGAGGACCTCGAGGCCCTTGCGCGGTTCATGACGACCGCAGAACAGGACCGTCGGCATCGTCTCGCGCTCCACACCACTGCGTTGGTAGGTCTCCGTGTCGATGCCGTTGTACAACACCTCGAAACTGCCCCCGATGTGACGCGCCGCCATGTCGCGGGCGGAGTTCGACACCGCCACCCGGTGGTCGAGGTGCGTCCCGAGCCATTCGAGACCCTTGCGCACACGGCGGTACCAGGCGATGTCTCCGGATGCATGGAACGTACCCACCATCGGCGCAAGTCGCAGCATGAGGGCGGTCACCGTGGGACCCGGAGCCATCGGTTCGTGCAGGTGCAGGATGTCGAAGGCTTCGTCGTTGAGGGCGCGCAACGTCCGCAACGCCGCGGACGGATCGGGCGCCAAGGGAACGGTCGAACCGTTCGCCGCCGTCGGGAGGCTGTTGCCGAGCGGGGTCACGAACGGCTCCGGAGGCGGTCCGTCACAGGGACCAAGGACCCGAACCTCATGGCCCATCGCCCGGAGTTCGCGTGCCAAACCGAGCACCTGGTGCTGCACTCCCCCGGGGATGGTGAGGCTGTACGGACTCACCATTCCGATGCGCAGCATCTCGCCGTGTTGCGATGAAGCCTTCTCCACCCACTCAACGGTACGGTAGGTTCGGCGGCGAACAGCGACGCCACTTGCATGACCACCGACTCGTTCCCCGCGATCTCCCTCGTGGCTTCGCCGACGCGACGGGCGGGTGTACTGCAACTGGCACGCGAGGCACAGGACCGAGGATTCACCCACGTTGCATGTCCGAGCCTTGGTGCGGCGATGCCGTTGTGCACCTCGCTCGCCCACGCGACGACGACGCTGCATTACTTCACGTCGATCCAACCGATTTATCTCGCCCATCCGGTGGAGGCCGGCAATTCCGCCGCGCACATCCACGAGATCACCGGAGGACGATTCGCGTTCGGCATCGGCGTGAGCCACGGTCCCGTCACGCAACGACTCGGCGTCGCCACCGGCAAGCCGCTCAGTGACATTCGCGCGTACGTCGATGCAATGCGCGCCAACGAGAAATTCGGCGGCACGTTGCCACCGATCTATCTCGCCACGCTGCGCGACAAGATGTTGGACCTTGCCGTCGAGATCGCCGACGGCGCACTGTGGGCGAACGCCTCGCTGCGAGGCATCCCGCAACAAGTGGGGCGAATTCCCGCCGAGAAGCGGTCGACGTTCTTCATGGCCAACATGATTCCCACGGTGATCTCCGACGATCTCGAGGCGGCGCGTGCGGTCAATCGCAAGACGCTCGTGATGTATGCGACGTTGCCGAATTACCGCAACTACTGGCGTGCGGCGGGCCACGACCAGCAGGTCGACGCGTTCGAAAAGGTCCTCGCGTCCGCACCACGGGAGGCGCTCGGTGACGCACTCGTCGCCGCCATGCGCAACGAGTGGCTGGACGACTGCACGATCTCGGGTTCACCCGAGTTGGTGCGCGAGCGATTCGCCGCCTGGTCGGCGACCGGAGTCATGCCGGTCGCGGTGATGTCGGCCGTCGACGGTGGTCAAGCCAAGGGCGTGGCCAATTTGTTCGCCGCCTACGCGCGATAGCCGGGGTCGCTCGGCCAGTTCGGCGAGAACAAGTGCCACTGCTCCGGTGCGCGCCGAATGAGCAGTTCCAATTCCGTGATCAGCGATTGGGTCAGCACCGCCACATCCTCCCGAAGCCGTCCGCGTTCGGTCAACGTGAGCGGCGGTCGCACCACGGTGTGATGACCGTCGACTCGTCGAGTGAAGTACACGGCCGTCGGCAGCAGTACCGCACCTGAACGCAACGCGAAGAAGGCCGGTCCGGCCGGCGCGGTGGTCCTCTCTCCGAAGAACTCGACTTCCACTCCGTTGCGCTGGATGTCGCGGTCCGACATGAGACAGACGACGTGGTTGTTGCGCAACGCCTCGGCGACGGCGACACCCGCATTGTCGTCGAGTGGAATCACGTTGATTCCCTGCGAGCGGCGCACGTCGAGGAAGGCTTCGAACGCCTCGTTCGACTCGAGCACTTCGACGACCGCGCTGACCTTGTGTCCACGTTGAGCGAGCCAGCGGCCCGCCCAGTCCCAACCGCCGACGTGCGGCATCGCCACGATCACTCCCTTCCCCGCCGCCACGCCGCGTTCCAGGTGTCCGTAGCCCTCGACGGTGAAACCCGCATCAACTTCACGTGCCGTGAGCGACGGGAGCCGGAAGGTCTCGAGGTAGTAACGCAGGTAACTCTGGAAGGCGTCGTTGACGCGCCGTTGCATCTGCAACGAACCGAGCCCTGGTGAGATACGACGTTGATGGCGTTCCACCATCCTGCGTTCGTTGCGCATCGTCAGCGCGCCGACTCCACCGAGCGACAGTGCGGCGACGTGCGATACCACTGCAGGGGTAACTGCGCCGAGTACGTTGGCGAGTCGAAACGCGATGCCCGGACTCTTGTCGTCAGGCATCACGGCGACGCGAGGCGATTCGCGAGCGACGGTCGGCGAACGCTGCACGGCGTGACGCCCGACGCGAGCGACGAGTCTCCATGCGCTCGGCAACCACGGGGGCGACCGCGGCTTGACGCCAGATCTTGACGAAGCGCTGCACTGCCGTGATGGTCACGAGGACGAGCATGGCCCACATCACCCAGTACAAACCGTTGTCGAACAACAGACCGACACACAGGATGACGATGCGCTCTGCTCGCTCCATGAGACCACCCTTGGCCTGCAGGCCGAGCGACTCTGCCTTTGCCCGCTGGTAGGAGATGAGCGACGACACCGCCATGACGGCGAACGGCAACACGGCCGCGGTACCGCCCCGCGTGCTTCCCAGGTACCACGCGACGCCACCCAACATGAATCCGTCGGTGATGCGGTCGATGGTGGAATCGAAGAAGGCACCACGCTGGCTCGATACGTTCGAGGCCTTGGCGAGCGCACCGTCGAGCATGTCGGGCAAAGCCGCGGCGATGACGAGCAGCAAGCCGACCCGCAGGAATCCCGCACCGATCGTCACCGCGGCGGCGATGGAGATGAGCAGTCCGACCACGGTGAGATGATCCGGGGTGATCTTGGTACGGGTGAGCGTTACGCCCACCGGACGCACGTACTTGTCGACATGGACGCGAAATTTGCCGTCGAACACGAACCAATCCTACTTGTCGCGGTCGGGATTGGCCTCGACGAGTCGCTCGACGATTCGTCCGTCGATCGCATCCACGAGTACGAGGCCGCGTTGCAACGGTGGCTCTTCACCGCTGTAACAAAACACTCGCCACGTTGGCCGACTTCGCAGACCGCGCCACACCTGTTGGGCCGACGCATGTCCGACCGCGAAACCGACGGCTTGCGTGGCGCGCACCAACGCGTCGCGTTCGTCGACGTTCATTCGCCACGACGACGTGAGGCCGTAGACGCCGAACGTTCCGAGGAGCACCGCCGCGTAGAGGAAACCGTCGTTCACCAGCGCACCGTTGCCGTCGCGTGCGACGTACCAGAGCACGGCGCACGACGCCGCGACGACGAGGTACATGATCGCCGGAATCCGCCTCCGGCTGTTGTCGGGGAATTGGTACGGCCCGACGAAGCCCGTCACGTCGAGGTCGTGCGGGAGTTCGTCGCGAATTTCGTCGGAGTCGGGCGTCGGTTGATCGGTCATCGCGGCGCCGCCAGCGGCCACGCGTCCCGCAATCGTGTCGCCGTGGTGCCCAAGGTTTCCGAGAGCACCTTGGTGTTGGCGATCGCCACCGTGAAGTTGGTGTCCCCGACCCAGCGGGGCAACAGATGCACGTGGAGATGCTGCGACACGCTGCCGCCTGCGGGCGCGCCGAGATTGATGCCGATGTTGAGTCCGGCCGGTGCGTACGCCTGCTTCAACGCCACCGTCGCATCGCGCACCGTACACCACAATTCCTCGCGTTCGGCGTCGGTGAGGTCCTCGAGGTTCGCGACTTGTCGGTACGGCAACACCAGACAGTGGCCGTTCGTGTACGGATACGCGTTGAGGATCACGAAGGTCAACGAACCGCGGTGCACGATGTAGGTGTCGGCGTCGGACAATCCGCTCTGCAGGATTCGAGTGAAGATGGACTCACCGTTCGACGGCGAGTTGTTGCCCTCCGGCCCGAAACCCGAAACGTACTCCGAACGCCAGCCCGCCCACAAACGTTCCAGCATCGGCCGACCTATCGCCCGGATCCCTCGCGCACGTCGGCGCGAAGGCGTTCGAGGAAATCTGCGAACGCGGTGTCGCGTTGGACTTCGCCTCCCCGCGGATTGACGCCCACGGTGTTGGCACGCACGTCGTCATCACCGACGACCAGCACGTAGGGAATTCTCTCCAGCTTCGCGGCACGAATGCGCTTGCCGAGTTGCTCGTCGGCGACCGCGGTATCGGCCCGGTAGCCCTCGTCCACGAGTTGCGTCACGAGCGACGCGACATGCGCTTCGTGGGCGCTGGTCACGGGAAGAATTCGAACCTGCACGGGCGCCAGCCACGTGGGGAACGAACCGCCGTAATGTTCGAGCAGCACACCAAAGAACCGCTCGACCGATCCCAACAGTGCGCGGTGCAACATGATCGGTCGGTGACGCTGGTTGTCGGCACCGACGTACTCCAAGCCGAAACGCTCGGGCAACTGGAAGTCGGCTTGGATCGTGGAAAGTTGCCACTTGCGACCGATCGCATCCCGCACGTCGATGTCGATCTTCGGTCCATAAAACGCCGCATCACCATCACCGATGGTGTACTGCGCGCCGAGTTTCTCCAGCGCACTGCGAAGCGCCGTGGTGGCTCGCTCCCACATCTCGTCGGAGCCGATCGACTTTGCTGGGTTGCGGGTGGAGAGTTTGTAGGAGAAGTCATCGAACCCGAAGCGGCGCAGCACGGAGAGTACGAAGTCGAGCAGGGACCCGATCTCCGTCGCGAGTTGTTCCTGCGTGCAGAAGATGTGGCTGTCGTCCTGGGTGAAGCCACGGATTCGCAGGAGTCCGTGCAGGGTTCCGGCACGTTCGTACCGGTACACGGTCCCCAACTCGAAGAGTCGCAGCGGAAGCTCGCGGTAACTGCGTTGGCGATCGCGGTAGATGAGACAGTGCATCGGACAGTTCATCGGCTTCGGGTAGTACGTGCCGTTGTCCATCTCCATGGGCGGATACATGCCGTCCTTGTAGAAATCGAGATGGCCGGACGTTTCGAACAATTGCGCATTGGCCAAGTGCGGCGTGTAGACGAAGTGGTATCCGCCGTTCTGGTGGCGTTCGCGCGAGTAGTCCTCCATCAGCTTCCGCACGATGGCACCCTTGGGATGCCACACCGCGAGGCCTGCACCGAGTTCGGGTGGGAACGACAGGAGGTCCATCTCGACCGCGAGGCGTCGATGGTCGCGCTTCTCGGCCTCCTCCAATCGCACCAAATGCTCCTGCAGCGCGGCCTTCGATTCCCAGGCGGTGCCGTAGATGCGTTGCAGCGTGGGACCCTTCTCGTTGCTGCGCCAATGGGCTCCGGCCACCTTCATGAGCGCGAAGTGACCGAGACGGCCGGTCGTTGGTACGTGGGGCCCGCGACACAGGTCCACGAAGGTGTCGCTGTTGCGGTACACGCTGACCGAGTCGCCGCCGGAGACCTCTCCCGCGTCGTTGGCATCGGCATCACCCGATGTGACCCGTTGGATGATCTCGCACTTGTACGGTTGGTCGGCAAAGAGCGAGAGCGCGTCCTTGGGCGACATCTCGGACCGAACGAACGGTTGGTTCGCCTCGACGATTTCCGACATGCGTTTGCCGATGGCAACGAGATCTTCCTCGGTGAACGTGCGACCACCCGGCAGGTCGAAGTCGTAGTAGAAACCGTCCTCGATCGCCGGACCAACGGTGAATTTCGTCCCCGGTATCAACTGGAGCACCGCCTGCGCCAGCACGTGGGCGGTCGAATGTCGGAGCACGTGGCGTCCCGCATCGGATTCCGCGGTCACGATCGAGACCTGATCCCCATCAGCCAGCGGCGAGGACAGGTCGACCTCCCGACCGTTCACCACGCAGGACACCGCGGCCTTGGCGAGACGCGAACCGATGGCGGCGGCGAGTTGCGCCGCGGTCGAGCCCGCGGGAATGTTCTTGGTTGAACCGTCTGGCAGCCGAACGTCGATCAGCGCTGCCTCGGACATGCTCTCCTTATTCTACGCGGGCCAACTTTGCAGGATCGGTGGACGACGCCGAGCCGAATCGGGGAATCTCCGCGGTCGCCTCCACGATCGTCTCGGTGCGCTTCTTCGTGGCGTAGGTGTTTCGGTATTCCTGGCCGGTGAGTTCACGGATCTCGAACATCAACTCGTCGGTGACCTCGCGCAACAGCATCGGGTCCGCGGCATGAGCCGAGTAGTGACCCATGTCGATGGGTCGACCGACCGAAATCTTCACCGTTCCACCCAAGCGCGGCAGTGGAGCATCCGGTGGCTGGATGTCTCGGGTGCCGACGATTCCGACCGGAAAGATCGGGCAACCCACCTTGAGCGCGAGCCGTGCCGCACCCGTGTGGCCCTTGTACAGCATTCCGTCCCTGCTGCGCGTGCCTTCCGGGAAGATGCCGAACAATTCGCCACGACGCAGGACACCTTCGGCTGCGTCGAGTGCGGCGTGCGATTTCTCTCCACCGCTGCGATCGACGGGAATCATCCCCACCTTCGGAAAGAACCAGCGCGTCTTCCACGAATCCATGTACTCGCTCTTGCCGATGAACGAGATGTTTCGCGGGGACAACACCATGAGCAGTGCCGAATCGAGGAAACTGATGTGGTTGGGGCACAGGATTGCCGCACCGGACTTCGGCAGACGATCGAAGCCGTCGAGTTCGAACCGCCATGCGAGTTTGGCCAGCGGTGCCGCGACGGTGCGCAACCGCGACTGGAACCGTGTCGCACCGTGGAACACCCACTCCGGGAATTGTCGGGTGTCGGTCACCATTCGACTCCCAGCAGTGCCGCAGCCGAACGAACCTCGGCTCCCTGCGCGACTGCCGCATCGATGGCCTGGACGGCACCCGGAGTGTCGAGATCATCATCGAGATGACGACGAACGCTTTCGAGCACCGCGTCACCTCCCCTCTCGTCGTTGCCTTGTCTCGGACCCCTTGAGTCAACTGTGGTTGCCATCCAATTGCCAAGCCGTGCCGTTGCCCGGTCGATGAGACCTTTGTCCCATTCCCACTCGTGGCGGTAATGGTTCATGAGCAAGCCGAGGCGAATCGCGCGTGGGTCGTAGCGCTTGCGGAGGTCGTCGATGAAGACGAGGTTCCCCCGACTCTTGGACATCTTGTGGCCGTCCATCCACACCATCGCCACGTGCATCCAGTGCTTGACGAAGGCGACCCCCGTTGCGGCCTCAGATTGGGCGCGCTCGCATTCGTGGTGCGGGTAGATGAGATCCGTTCCGCCGCCATGGAGATCGATCGTGGTGCCGAGTTCCCGCAGGGCCAGTGCGCTGCATTCGATGTGCCAGCCAGGTCGTCCCGGCCCCCAGATGGTGTCCCACGCCGGCTCGTCGTGGGCCGAAGGTTGCCACAGGACGAAGTCGAGCGGGTGTCGCTTGTTCGGGTCGTCCACGTTGCCGCCGCGCTCCCGGGCGAGGTCCAACATGCGGGCATCGTCATAGCCCGACACCGATCCGAATTCAGGTGAGCGACTGACGTCGAAGTACACCGAACCACCCGCCTCGTAGGCGAATCCCCGCTCGAGCACCTTGCCGATGAAGCCACGAATCTCCGGGATTGCCGACGATGCCCGCGGTGTTGCATGCATGGGAATGAAGTTGAGTGCCCGAAGGTCGTCCTCGAGTCGTTGCTCCTCGCGCGCCGCGAGATCGAGGTAGTGGACGTTCAGTTCGCGGGCCTTGGCAAACAGCGGGTCGTCCACGTCGGTGACGTTGCGAACGCATTGCACGGACCTCCCGGTGTCGAGCAGTCGGCGAATGAGCACGTCGTAGACGATGAACGTGAAGGCGTGACCGAGGTGCGTCGCGTCGTACGGCGTGACCCCGCACACGTACATCTTCACCTCGTTACCGGGCGAGAAGTCGACGATGTCGCGTCGGGCGGTATCGAAGAGTCGCACGCCGGCGGCTAATCGATCCCCGTGAATCGCGGCGCAACTCGCGTCTTGTAGCGAACGTTGAGTTGCAACAGCACCGCGGTGAGTGCCTCGATGGCGAGCGCGTTCGAGAGCAAGCCGGCGTTGAGCGGGCGACAGCCCGATATCCGCGCAACGATGTCGCTCACGGTCTTGGTGGCCGCCGGGTCGTCGGAGCAGATCAGCACGTCACTATCGACGTCGTGGTCCAGTGCCCCGAGTTCCGTGGCTGGCAGGTGCTGGAATGCCGCGACGACGTTGGATCCCGGGATGGCGGCTTGCACGTGGGCGGCGATACTGCCGCGCGGCGGAATGAGCGGCTGGAATTCCTTGCCCACTCGAACGAGTGCATTGGCCATCGTGATCACGATCTTGCCGCGCAGCGATTCCGACAGTTCCGTCACCGTGGTTGCCGCCGAGTCCCACGGCGTTGCCAGCACGATGATGTCGCACCGCGCAGCCTCCGCGTTGTCGGCGCCCTTCAACGGCAATTGCTTGGTCGGCCACTTGCGAAGGAGTTCGGCGACGACCTCGCGTCCACGTTCGGCGGTTCGCGATCCGATGACGCCTGGATACCCGACCGATGCAAGGCGGACGGCGAGTGCACTCCCCGCTGGTCCGGTGCCCCCGAGGTATCCGATGCTCGGAAGTGGCGCAGTCACGTCCACTACCGTAGCGACGTGGCGATTCTTGCGGGTAAGCGACTCGTCATCACCGGTGTGCTCACGGATGCGTCGCTGGCGTTCGGAGTGGCAAAGTTGGCCCAAGAAGAGGGCGCCACCGTGCTGTTGACGGGTGCCGGTCGCGGTCTCTCCATCACCGAGCGCACCGCCAAGAAACTCCCGAGCGTTCCGCACGTCGCGGAGTTCGACGTGACGAATCCGGAGCACGTCGAGGGCGTTCGTGGCGTCGTCGCAGAACGACTCGGCGGCGTGGACGGGGTGTTGCACTCCATCGGTTTTGCTCCTGCTGCGTGTTTGGGTGACGATCTCATGGCGGCCACGTGGGACGACGTATCCGTCGCCTTGCAGGTTTCTGCATTCTCCCTGAAAACTCTCGCGGATGCCTTCGTGCCCCTCATGGGTAACGGCGGGAGCATCGTCGGACTCGACTTCGACAACACCGTCGCCTGGCCGGCCTACAACTGGATGGGGGTGGCCAAGTCGGCCCTCGAGTCGACCAGCAGGTACCTCGCCAAGGAACTCGGTCCGAGGAACATTCGATGCAATCTCGTGGCGGCCGGCCCCATTCGCACGATGGCCGCCAAGTCGATTCCGTCGTTCGCCCAATTCGAGGACATCTGGAGCGCTCGCGCGCCGCTCGGCTGGGACATCCACGATTCCACCGCGGTTGCGCGCGCCTGTTGCGCGCTGCTCTCCGACTGGTTCCCCGCTACCACGGGCGAGATCGTGCACGTCGACGGTGGATACCACGCCGTTGGCGCCTGACTCCGTGTCATCGGATCACATCAATCGTCTCGCCAACGAGTCGTCGCCCTACCTACGACAGCACCGTGACAACCCCGTTGCGTGGTGGCCATGGTGCGACGACGCCTTCGCCGAGGCACGACGGCGGGACGTACCGGTGTTGTTGTCGGTGGGATATTCCGCGTGTCACTGGTGCCACGTGATGGCGCACGAATCGTTCGAGGACACGGAAGTTGCCGAGGTGATGAATCGCTTGTTCGTCAACGTGAAGGTCGACCGCGAGGAACGCCCCGACGTGGACGGCGTCTACATGGACGCAGTCCAAGCGATGACGGGTCGCGGTGGCTGGCCGATGACCGTCTTCCTCACCCCCGACGCTCGCCCATTCTTCGGCGGCACCTATTACCCCAAGCCCACATTCCTCCAATTGATGGCGGCGGTCGATGACGCATGGCGCAATCGCAGGGAGGACATCGACAACAACGTGGCCGCACTCGTCGACAACATCGGTCGAACCTCGCGAATCGCCACCAATCCGAGTCCGGCATCCATCGACGTGTTCGTACAGGCGGTAACTCAACTCGATGAGACGTTCGACGAAGCCTGGGGTGGATTCGGAGGTGCACCGAAGTTCCCCTCCACCATGTCCCTCGAGGTGCTCCTGCGGTCGTACCTCAACGACGAATCGCCGCGCGTCCGACACATCATCACCACATCATTGGACGCGATGGCCTCCGGCGGAATGTACGACCATATCGGTGGCGGATTCGCCCGCTACAGCGTCGATGAACGATGGCTCGTTCCCCACTTCGAGAAGATGCTCTACGACCAGGCGCTGCTGATTCGCCCGTACCTGCACGCGTCGCTCGTGCTGCACGAGCCGCACTGGCGCCAAGTCGTGGAGGAAACGGTCGCCTATGTGCTCCGCGACCTTCGGTCGCCCCAGGGTGCGTTCTACAGCGCACAGGACGCGGATTCACTCGACGAGTCCGGACACCCACACGAGGGTCACTTCTACGTCTTCACCCCCGACCAGGTGCGACGAATCGTGCCCGAGCATCTCGTCGATCTCGCACTCTCCTGGTACGACATCACCGATGCCGGCAACTTCGAGGGCAAGTCGATTCCGAACCGCATCGCGCAACGAGGTCGACTCGAGCGCACGAAGGACGTCGACGAGATACGACGACTCCTCCTCGCCGCACGCGAGACACGACACCGACCATTGCTCGATGACAAGGTCATCACGGAGTGGAGCGCGCTCATGGTGTCGTCGCTCGCCGAGGCGGCGGGTGCGTACTCCAACGACGAATGGGCTGCCGCGGCACAGCAGGCGGGCAACTTTCTCGCGACCACGATGCGTCGTTCCGATGGTCGCTGGCATCGCACGTGGCACCGCGAGGCCACACCCAAGCACCTCGCCATGGCCGCCGACCTTGCGAACCTCGTCGACGCCTTCACCAGGTTGTACGAATTGTCCGGTGTGGCCCGCTGGATCACGCTCGCCCGCGAGGCCGCCGACCAACTGATCGCCCACCACTGGGACTCCGGCGAGGGGGGTCTCTTCACCACGCCCGACGACGGCGAACGACTGATCGTGAGGCAAAAGGACCTCATCGACAACGCCACACCCTCTGCGAACTCGGTGGCCGCTCTCGCATTTCAACGGCTCGCGGCATTGACCGGAGCCGAGACGTACCAGGTGCATGCCGACGCCATCCTGAAACTCCTCGCGCGAATCGTGACCAGTGCACCGACCGCGTTCCCCCACCTCCTGTGCGCACTCCACCTACGACACGTCGGACCCACCGAGGTGGCGATCACCGGAAAGCGCGGTGAATTGGTGCAGCTCGTCCACTCGCGATGGCTACCCACGGTCGTTCTCGCATGGGGTGAGGAATTCGAGTCCCCGTTGTTCGCCAATCGGCGCGACGGGGTGGCCTACGTTTGTCGACAGTACGCCTGCCAATCCCCCGCCACCAGTCGAGACGAATTGGTCGCGGCGTTGCGCAGTGCGCTCTCGGCTACCAGCGGCTGAAGTGCAGGATCTCTGCGACGCTCGCCCGCGGTCGTGACGCACTGAGACCCGCTCCGAACGCCACCGAGTCGCGTTCGTCGTCCGTGGGAACACGTTCGTGGCCCAGTGCAATCGCGCCGATGAGCTGCAGGTGACTCGGTACACCCAGGGCCGTTCTCAATTCACTCTCGCCACGGAAGACTCCGAAGAACAACGCACCGAGTCCGGCGTCGTGGGCGGCGAGGAGCAGCGTCATGGTGGCGAACGATGCATCGACGGTCCAGTACGGGGTTGGCCATGCATCGAGCGACGATCCGAGTTCGCCCTTGGACTTGTCCGACTCCGAATATCGCTCCAGGTAGGCCTGCGGGTCGGCGAACGAGAGCAGGATGACCGGCGCATCGAGCAGGTGCTTCCAACGGAAGGTTTCCCTCGTTTCGGGGCGCATCGTTGCCGACCAGAAGGTGTCGGTGACAGCACCCTCGAGCACGACGACATGCCACCCTTGGGTCTTGCCCGCGGACGGCGATCGCGATGCCAGGTCGACGAGGCGCTCGAGCAGGTCGCGCTCGATCGGATCGGTGCGGAATGCGCGCACCATTCGACGGCTCGCCACGAGCCTCTCGAACTCCGTCGGGTCGCTCACGGCGACGGGAACTAGCGCTTCTTGCCGAGTTTGGCGAGCGACTCCGCCATCGTCCAGCCGTGCACGATGAGGACGCCACCCTTGGCGACGTTGACTCCCTTGAAGAAAGCGACGATGTCCGGGGCGATTTTCGGCTTCTTGACGGGCTCGTAGTCGATGAAACCCGATTGGGCATTGGACTTGGCGATGAACGACGCCGGGTCGTACTGCGGCTCGATTGCATAACGTCGGGCCAGTCGTCGACCCCACGCTCGCTCCTCGCCGACGGCGTTGTATTTGGGTCGTGGAATGATGCTCGTCACCGCGGAAAACGCTTCGAGCCCCGCCGGGGTCACGAACCGCGCGCCGACGACGACGTCCTCGTCGGGGAACGCCATGAGTGCGCGATGGTAGGCCTCGGTCATGAGTCCCTTCATCGCGGCATCACGTTTTGCCGTGCGCTTGACGCTGAGGAGGCCCATCACCACGCAGGGAGTACCACCCAGTCGCTCCAGCGTGAGGAACATGAAGCCCGCGAGCGTCTTGCCGTCGTAGGCGGTCGTCGCCAGCACCCAGGAATCCTTCGCCTTGGAGACCGCACCGATGCCGAATGCGCCTCCCATTGCGGCGAACTCGTCGAGATCGGCGTCGGTCAATGCGCTCGCATCGCGAGTAGCGATTTTCACGCCTCTAGTCTGCCAGCGAAAAGTCGAATTCTGACGCGACGCAACATTCGCGCGGAAGGGCAACGACGTGGAGGCTGCGTCACCCAACGACGACGTCGTCAACGAATGGAGACGGCATCACCGAACTTGGCTCGCAACAATCCGATGACCTTGCCGATATCCACGGAGAACTCGGGCCCCAGCGCCACCACCTTCGAACCGAAACCGAGGAACACCGGTGAATCTCCGGCGTGCGTTTCCAACAACGCCTTGACGTCGGCGATCGCCTCGGGCGAAATGGTGCGTCGCGCCAGATCGATGTGCAGCGACTCGATACCGTTCTTGGGTACCTCGATCACGCTGACGTCCGAAGCCATCAGCGTCATTCGTGCCTCGTCGCGCCGATCCAGGCGTCCTCGAATGATGACGATCTGGTCGTCCACGATGAGATGCCCGTGCGTCTTGTAGAGCTTCGGAAACACCGTCACTTCGATTGCACCCGCCAGGTCCTCCAGCGTGAAGGTCGCCATCTGCTCACCCTTGCGAGTGAATCGTGAATCGACACCGGAGATGACCCCACCGAGTGCGAGATTCTCCTCGGTTCGGTCGGGCACCTCGACGATCGGACACGTCACTCGCCTGCCGATGACGCTCTCTAGGCCGCGCAGCGGGTGGTCGCTCACGTAGAAACCGAGCATCTCTTTCTCCAAGCGCAGTTGTTCGGACTTGTCGAAGGCCAGGTCGGGAATCTCCTCGCGCTCCGTGAACCCGTCCGCGGACTCCTCCGCTTCACCGAAGAGACTCATCACTCCCTGGTCTCGCTCGCGGCGACGCACCAGTGCCTGATCGACGAGTCGCTCGAACACCAACGACAATCCCCGCCGCGGATGGCCGAGTGAGTCGAAGGCTCCCGCCTTGATCAATGACTCGATGGTTCGTTTGTTCAGGGCTTGTTCCGGAACTCGTTCGACGAAATCGTGGAATGATGCGAACTTGCCCGACTTCTCGCGCTGTTCGACGATGAGGGCAGCCGCGCCCTCGCCGACGTTGCGAATTCCCGAGAGTCCGAAACTCACGGCCGACTGTCCCTCGATCGGGGCGAAGTCGACGCCGGACTCGTTGATGTCCGGCGTGCGAACCGACACCTGGTTGGCTCCGGCATCCGAGAGATACAACGCGGCCCGGTCGTTGTTGCCCTTCACCGACGTGAGCAGGCAGGCGAAGTACTGCACGGGGTGGTGCGTCTTCAACCACGCGGTCTGATACGTGATGAGGCCATAACCGAACGCATGACTCTTGGTGAAGGCGTAATCGGCGAACTTCTCGATGATGCCGAAGAGGTCCCGACCGAGCGATTCGCCGTATCCGTTCTCCGCGCAACCGCCGACGAACTTCGGTCGTTGTTCGGCCATGGCCACCGGGTCCTTCTTCGCGCAGGCCTTGCGGAGGGAGTCGGCTTGCGCCAGGGAGTATCCGGCGAACTTCTGCGCGACGCGCATGATGCTCTCCTGATAGATCATGAGCCCGTAGGTGTCTCCCAACACTTCGGTCGCGTCGGCATGGAAGAAACGGGAGGGCTTGCGGTTGTTCTTGAAGTCGGCGTAATCGTTGTGCATGTTCTCGGCCATCGGACCTGGCCGGTAGAGCGCCAACACGGCGGCGACGTCCTCGAATCGTTTGGGAACCAACGATCGCAGTAGCGCGCGCATCGGTGTGGACTCGAGTTGGAACACGCCGATGGTGTTGCCCGACGCCAGGAGTTGGTAGGTCTTGGAATCGTCCAACGGTATGTCGTTGATGTCGAAGTTCGGTTGGCGGCTCCGAATGAGCGCCTCGGCGTCAGTGATGACGTCGAGGTTGCGCAATCCGAGGATGTCCATCTTCAGGAGTCCGAGCGACTCCACACCGTGCATTTCGTACTGGGTGACGACGGGC
The DNA here is from genome assembly GCA_005793785.1 of Actinomycetota bacterium. Lineage (GTDB taxonomy): Bacteria > Actinomycetota > Acidimicrobiia > Acidimicrobiales > Ilumatobacteraceae > F1-60-MAGs027. The sequence continues at coordinate 38,101 of SXPW01000115.1, forward strand.
GACTCCTCGAGTTTTCGTCCGGCCTCCGGCTTGCGCTGGATCGGCAGGTACTCGGTGAGCGGTTCCTTGGTAATAACCACCGCCGCCGCGTGGATACCGACGGAACGTTTCAGCCCTTCCAGTCCCTGCGCAACCTCCACGACGGTCTTGGCCTGACTGTCTGATTCACAGAGGGCTCGCAGGTCGGCGGCGGCTCGGAATCCATCCATGTGCTTTTCGTTCTGTTCGAAGCAGTAACGCAATGGTGTGTCGCGCCCCATCACCACCGGTGGCATCAACTTGGCGATCTTGTCACCGACTGCATACGGATGACCGAGTACGCGGGCCGCGTCCCGCACGGCGTTGCGCGCCTTGATGGTGCCGAAGGTGATGATCTGGGCGACATGGTCGCGTCCGTACTTCTCCGCCGCGTATCGAATCATCTCGTCGCGGTACCGCGAGTCGAAGTCCATGTCGATGTCGGGCATCGATACGCGATCGGGGTTGAGGAATCGCTCGAAGAGCAGGTCGTACTTCACCGGGTCGAGGTCGGTGATGCGCAACGCGTAGGCAACGGCGCAGCCTGCCGCGGAGCCACGACCAGGACCGACTCGAATCCCCCGTTCGCGGGCATGACGAATGAGGTCCCACACGATGAGGAAGTAGGAGGCGAATCCCATGTCGCAGATGACCTTGAGTTCGTAGGCGATGCGCTCGACGACGGCCTTGGGGATCTCCGCACCCCAACGTCGTGCGGCACCTTCACGCGTGAGGTGCTCCAGGTATGCGCGATCATCGGCGAATCCCGTGGGAATCGGAAAGTCCGGCAATACGTATTTACCGAACTCGATCGTGGTATTGGCGCGCTCGGCGATCCACAAGGTGTTGTCGCACGCGTCGGGGGTTTCGCGGAACAACTGTCGCATCTCGGATGCCGAC
>SXPW01000116.1 GCA_005793785.1 Actinomycetota bacterium
GTCCCTCCTCTTCATTTCGCACGACTTGTCCGTGGTGCGCGCAATCAGCGACCGCGTCTATGTGATGTACCTAGGAAAAGTGTGCGAGGTTTCGGATCCTCATCGTCTGGCACCGTCTCCCGCACATCACTACACGCATGCACTGGTTTCGGCCGTACCGATTCCGGACCCGGCAGTGGGACGTCGCCGCGCAATGCTGGAAGGCGAGCCACCATCCCCGACGAACCCACCCTCGGGTTGTCGTTTCCGCACCCGATGTCCGGCGGCCACCGAGAAGTGCGCTGCAGAAGAGCCTCAATTGCGGGAGGTTGTCGAGGGTCAATTCGTGGCTTGCCACCATCCGCGCACTTAGCACCAGTCGAAGCCAACTCGCTGGCTGAGACGAGTGTGAGGCTCGGGTCTACTTCGTGGAGAATTCGACGAGAACGGTCGCGATGACCGTCTTTTCGATGCTGGCGGTGTCGAAATAGCCGCCGCTCTCCACATCTGTGGAATCTCGAGCCGTCACCTGGAAGGGTCCGCTCGATACCGAGCGAACATCGCCCACCGCGCCACCCACCGCACCGAGTAACGACTCCGCGCGCGAACGAGCATCGACCATCGCCTCGGCAAGCAACTCCGGACGAAGGTCGGCAAGTGAATCGAGGTAGTACTCAGGTCCGCTCGTGTAGATGTTGACGCCACGAGCAAGGACCTCGCCGAGATCGGCAGCCAGGTCGGCGGCCTTGTCGACATCGGCCAATCGAATGATGACCTCCCGACTGGCCTCGTACGACAGCACCCGACCAGTGGCATTTCCGTCGATGTACTCCTTGTTTGCGTAGTTGGAGATCGATCCGAGCGAAACGGCGTCACCTGAGACGGAATTCCCGGAGAGGAATGCGATTACCTGCTCGACGCCACTCGTGACGCCGGCGATGGCCGCCGCCGCCGTATCGGCGGACTGGGAAACGGACAGTTTCCAGACTGCTCGATCGGCCTTGACATTGCGTTGCGCCGTACCGCGCACGCTCACGGTGTCACCGTCACGTTGCGAAATGCCCGTGCCGACTCCGCCCAATCCCCACGCCAGGGCGCCAGCGAGCACGACGATTGCAAGTGCAATCGGTACGAACCGGAGATCGTTGCCTCCTGCGGGGCTTCGGTCGTCAGTCATCTCCCTCAGGCTATTCCTCGTGCTATCGCGATCGCCGGTGTCGATTGAGGTTGGTTTAGGCTCGTTCCCGATGTCGCATCGACCTCGGATCATCCTGGATTGCGATCCAGGGCACGACGACGCGTTCGCGCTGATCGTGGCATCGAAGTACACGGAACTCCTCGGTGTCACGACCGTTGCCGGTAATGCGCCGTTGGAACTCACCACCAGGAACGCCCGTATCATCCTCGACTTGTGCGGCTCGCACGCGCCGCTGCATTCCGGTGCGAATCGTCCACTCGTGCAACCGCCGGTGTTCGCCGATTATGTGCACGGCAAGAGTGGAATGGACGGCGCGGTGCTTCCCGAGCCCTCGCGACCAGCGGATTCTTCGGCGGCGATCGACTTCATCATCGACACGGTCCGTGCCGCGGACGACGTGTGGCTGGTGCCAACGGGACCCCTCACCAACATCGCTTTGGCCCTCACTCGAGCCCCGGACCTCGCTTCGAAGGTCGCCGGAATCTCCCTGATGGGTGGTGGTCGGCTCGGCAATCGCACGCCGACTGCCGAGTTCAACATCTGGCTCGATCCCGAGGCTGCGGCGACCGTGTTCTCCTGTGGTGCACCGATCCTCATGGCCGGTTTGCACCTCACCCACGAATTCCAAGCGACGCCGGGGAGAGTGTCGGCAATCGAGGCGTCGCACGCCACGTTGGGCCCGTTGCTCGGGGGACTACTTCGGTTCTTCGCCCGAAGTTACGTGGATCGACACGTCGGCTTCGAGGGCGCCGCCATGCATGACGTTTGTGCGGTATTGGCGCTCACGCACCCCCAGTTGTTCACCTCGGCGCAACGATTCGTCGGGATCGACGTATGTGGAAACTTTGCTCGCGGCATGACGGTAATCGACGAGCGGAAACTGATCCATCGACCGTCTGTCAACACCACGGTGTTGGAAACCATCGACGCCGACGCCGGATTCGCCAGGATTTGCGAGGCCGTTGCGTCCTGCCCGTAATCGGGCGAAGTGTGCCCTCGGCAGGACTTGAACCTGCGACCCCTGGCGCCGGAGGCCAGTGCTCTATCCGCTGAGCTACGAGGGCGATGATCGGTTGTTCGCCCGACGCTATCTCGCACATCGAGTGGCGTGGTCGTGCGGGGGTGCAATCCGAGCGGCATCGGCAACAATGAAAGGGTGACGTATCAGTTCGGTGCCGCGCAGCCGACCGGTGCCATCGTTTCGGCCAGGGGAGTCTGATGCCGGATCCCGCCACGGTGGTCGTCGAACGCGTCGCGGAATTGGTGGCACGGTTGTACCCCGCCGCGACCGATGGTCTCGACCTTGCGGTGCGACCGAGTGAGCATGCCGATGCCCAAGTCAACGTCGCAATGGGTCTTGCCAAACGGGTGGGTCGCAAGCCCCGCGATGTTGCGGAGGACCTCGTTGCCCAACTGCACCTTGCCGGAGTGTGCAGCGCAGTGGAAGTCGCCGGGCCGGGATTCCTGAACCTCACCTACGAGAACGACTACCTCGCGGAGTTGTTGCATGCCGCAGCAAACGACCCTCATCTCGGTGTGCACCAAGCCACCACCACGGAGACGGTGCTCATCGATTACTCGGCACCGAACGTTGCGAAGGAGATGCACGTCGGGCACCTTCGCTCCACGGTGATCGGCGATGCGTTGGTGCGAATGTCCGAGGCGGTTGGTCACCGGGTGATCCGCGAGAATCACGTCGGAGACTGGGGCACGCCGTTCGGCATGCTCATCGAACATCTCATCGACCTGGGTGAAGTCGATGCCGCTCGGGAGTTGTCGGTGGGCGACCTCGACGGGTTCTACAAGCAGGCCCGCCAGAAGTTCGAGGCGTCACCACCGTTCCAGGAACGCGCTCGGGCACGAGTGGTACTGCTGCAGGGCGGCGATACCGACACGATTCGATTGTGGAGACTGCTCGTTGCCGAAAGCAGCCGATATTTCGACACGGTCTACCGCAAACTCGGCGTTCGGTTGACGAGCGACGATTTGCAGGGCGAAAGCGCGTACAACGATGCGTTGCCGACGGTGGTCGAGCGGCTGCGTCGGGCGAATCTGCTGGAGACGAGCAATGGTGCCGAGGTGGTCTTTCCGCCTGGTTTCACCAACAGGGACAACGCGCCCCTCCCGCTCATCATTCGCAAACAGGACGGCGGATACAACTACGCAACGACAGACCTCGCCTGTGTCATCGATCGCGTCGAACGTCTCGGCGCCACGCTGATGCTGTACGTGGTGGGAATGCCCCAGGCGCAACATTTGTCGATGATCGAAACAGTTGCAACGGCTGCGGGATGGTTGAAGCCACCATTTCGCATGGTGCACGTGTCGTTCGGCAACGTTCTCGGGAGCGACCGCAAGATGCTGAAGAGTCGAGTCGGCGATGCCGTCAAGTTGGTGGAGCTACTCGACGAAGCGGTGTCGCGCGCCGACGCGTCCATCGCGGAGAAGAGTCCCGAGTTGCCGACCGCCGATCGAGCGAACGTGGCGCGCATGATCGGCATCGGTGCAGTCAAGTACGCGGACTTGTCGAACGATCGGGTGAAGGACTACGTCTTTGATTGGGACCGGATGCTGTCCTTCGACGGCAACACCGCTCCGTATCTGCAGTACGCACACGCCCGAATATGCAGTATCTTCCGTCGTTGGGGAAGATCACGCGTTGAGGTTCGCGGCGTGATGCCGACGATCGCTCACCAGAAGGAACGGGCCCTGGCACTGTGGCTATTGCAGTACGACTCGGCGGTGTGGGACGCGCTCGAGCGCCACAGCCCGCATCGTCTGTGCACCTACTTGTACGAACTCTCCACCAGGTACACCGCGTTCTACGAGCACTGTCCCGTGCTCAAGGCGGAAACCGACGAACTTCGCGAGAGTCGACTCGCGTTGTGCGACCTCTCGGCGCGGATACTCGAACACGGTCTGCAACTCCTCGGCATCGAATCACCGGAACAAATGTGAGCGCGATCAGTCGACACCTGTTGCCCGACACGGCGAGGACCGTCGGCACCCGTCTCCACATCGGTGGTTGCGACCTCCACGATCTGGCGTCCACGTACGGCACTCCGCTCTTCGTGTACGACGAGACACACCTGCGAGCGCGTTGCGCCGAGGCGCGTAACGCATTCGGGGCGGATTCCGTGGTGTACGCCACCAAGGCGTTCCTCTGCATGGCGATGGCGAAACTTGCCTACGACGAAGGTCTCCTCCTCGACGTGGCGACGGGGGGCGAATTGTTCGTCGCCCTGAAGGCAGGCGTTCCCGCAGATCGATGTGTGATGCACGGCAACAACAAGAGCATTGCCGAGCTACGCGAAGCAATGACGAACGGCGTGCGACACATCGTGGTGGACAATTTCGACGAACTCGACCGAATCGAGTCGCTCGTCGCAGACGGGATTCCCGTTCCGCGAATCCAATTGCGGATCACGCCCGGTGTGTACGTGCACACCCACGAATTCGTCAGCACCGGACAGAACGATTCCAAGTTCGGCTTCAACCTCGGCAACGGTGATGCCCTACGCGCCATCGACCGAGCACGAGCCTCCCGATCCATGCATCTCGTCGGCATCCACTGCCACATCGGGTCCAACGTGTTCGACACCGCGAACTTCACCAAGGCGGCCGAGGTCATGGTGACGTTCGCCAACTCCTGTGCGCTTCCCGAGCTCACGCTCGGTGGTGGTCTCGGCGTCGCGTACCTCAACGACGAACATGCACCGAGCATCACCGACTGGGCGGGTGCCTTGCGTGCGGCCACGACCGAGCTCTCCGCGGGTACGAAGGTGTTCGTCGAGCCGGGTCGAAGTATCGTTGCGGCGGCTGCAGTCACGTTGTACGAGGTGGGAACGATCAAGGAAATCCCGGGGGTACGCACGTACGTGTCGGTCGATGGTGGGATGAGCGACAACCCACGACCTGTGTTGTACGGGAGTGGTTACGAAGCGTTCGTGCCAGCACGCTGCGAGGCAAACCGCACGATGTCGGCTCGGCTGGTGGGCAAACATTGCGAGAGCGGTGATGTGTTGATTGCCGAAGCCATGCTGCCTGCTGATCTGCGAGTCGGTGACGTGATTGCCACGCCGGTAACCGGCGCATACGGACATTCGATGGGCTCCAACTACAACAAGGTGCCGCGACCCGCAGTGGTGTTCGTTCGCGATGGTGCAGCACGCGTAGTGGTGCGTCGCGAATCGTACGACGACCTCGTGCGCAACGACGCGACCGATAGCGTTTGATTCATGGCGAAAGCCAACTCGGCGGCTCCCGGTCGGCTCCCCACGGTTCGCGTGGGTGTCGTTGGTCATGGTGTGGTCGGATCGGCCTTCACCGCCCTCGTTGCGCGTCAACGTGACGTGATTGCTGCCAGAACCGGCGTCGTTGTCGAGGTCACCAGAATCGCGGTGAACGATGCGGGGAAGCATCCGACCAGGGTCGGAGGGGCCGATGTAGTGACCGACGCCCTCGCCGTCGCCACGGCGCACGATGTCGATCTCGTGGTCGAGGTCATGGGCGGAACGACACTCGCTGGCGACGTGATTCGTGCGGCGTTGGAGAGCGGCAAACCGGTCGTGACCGCGAACAAGGCGTTGTTGGCAGCACAGTCCGCCGAGTTGTTCAAGATCGCCGACGAGCGGGGCATCGACCTGTTGTTCGAGGCCGCGGTATGCGGCGGCATTCCGCTCATCCGGCCGTTGCGCGAGAGTCTCCGTGGCGAACCGATTCGTCGGGTACTCGGCATCGTCAACGGCACCACGAACTACATCCTCACCAAGATGACGGAACAGGGCTACGAATACTCCGAGGCACTTCGTGAGGCCCAGGAACTCGGTTATGCGGAAGCCGATCCCACCGCCGACGTCGAGGGCTTGGATGCCGCCGCGAAGATCGCCATCGTCGCCAATTTCGCCTTCGGCGTGCACGTGGTAGCCGACGACGTGACCTCCGAGGGAATCTCGAAGGTGACCGCGGGCGACATCTCGATGGCGAGCAAGTTCGGATACGTGATCAAGTTGCTTGGTGTCGCCGAGCGAGATTCGAATTCCGGGGCCGTCAGCGTGCGTGTGCACCCGGCGATGGTGCCGATCAAGCATCCGTTGGCTTCGGTGCGCGAGGCCTTCAATGCCGTACTCGTCGAGGGCGAGGCCTCGGGTTCGCTCATGTTCTACGGTCGCGGGGCGGGTGGCGATCCGACGGCGTCGTCGGTCTTGGGTGACGTCATCGACGCCGCGGTGAACCTACGGAAGGGAACCCACGCCACCCTTGGAACGTTCTCCAAGGCGAGTTTCGTCGACGCCGGCGACGTCGCCAGCGAATTCATGCTCACCCTCGAAGTAGCCGACAAACCCGGAGTCCTCCATGCAGTCACCGGGGTATTCGCCCGCAACAAGGTGAGCATTCGCGCCGCCGAGCAGGACGGCATCGGTCGCGACGCGCGACTCGTGTTCGTCACCCATGACGCACGAACCAAGGACGTGCAGGCGTGTTTGGAGGAGTTCCAGCGACTCGATGTGGTGAGCAAGGTGGGCGGAGTCATCCGCATCATCGGCGCCTGAACGACGTTCGGTGAAATACGTCTCGACGCGGGGTGGCGCGCCCGCACTTGGTTTTCGTGAAACCTTGCTCGCCGGGTTGGCGAGTGACGGTGGACTGTACGTTCCCGATGCGTGGCCGTCGATTCGACACGGCGCCAGCGACGCACCGTTCGCCCGTCGCGCCGCCGAAATCATGGGAGGTTTCGTCGACGGGGAGATTCCCCAACCCATCCTCGAGGCCTTGTGTTCGGAAGCCTTCTCCTCGTTTCGCGATCCGCTCGTCGCCCCGCTGCGGGAGTTGGGGGAGAACCGATGGTTGCTCGAGTTGTTCCACGGCCCGACGTTGGCATTCAAGGACGTGGCGTTGCAGTTCATCGGAAGAATCTTCGACCACGTCCTGACGCAACGCGGTGAGCGAATCACCGTGGTTGGTGCCACGAGCGGCGACACCGGCTCGGCGGCGATCGACGGTGTGAAGTCGTGCAGAAACGTGGAGATGGTGATCCTGTATCCGAAGGGTCGCATCAGCGAGGTACAACGTCGCCAGATGACCACGATCGACTCCGGCAACGTCCATGCCGTAGCGGTGGACGGTACGTTCGACGACTGTCAAGACCTGGTCAAGGCGATGTTCAACGATGCTCCGTTTCGTGAACGGCATCGCCTCTCCGCGGTGAACTCCATCAATTGGGCGAGAGTGATGGCCCAAGTGGTGTATTACTTCACCGCCATCGAACAACTCCATGCTGTCGAGTCGACCCCGGTGTCGTTCAGCGTTCCTACCGGCAATTTTGGAAACGTGTTGTCCGGCTGGATCGCCCGCCATCTCGGTGCCAACGTCGGTCACCTCATCGTCGGTTCCAATTCCAACGACATCCTGACGAGGTTCCTCGAAACGCAGTCGATGACGGCGTCACGGGTGGTGGCGACCATGAGTCCGAGCATGGACATCCAGGTGTCGAGCAACTTCGAGCGACTGCTGTTCGAGATGAACTCCCGCGATGGACGGGCAACCGCGAGACAGATGGCCGACTTCCGCTCGAGCGGGAGCCTCTCGGTCACCTCGGAGCAGTTCGGTCGATGGATTCGCCCCGTGTTCCGCGGACAACGTTGTAACGATGCAGACACCTTGTCGATGATCTCCCGCATGCACCGTGAGCATGGTGTGCTCGTCGATCCGCATACCGCGGTTGGTTTGGTGGCAACGGAAGCGTGTGCCGAGCCCGATGAACCCGTGGTCACACTGGCCACGGCTCATCCGGCGAAATTCGCCGACGCCGTCGAACGAGCCACCGGTCTACGACCGGCGCTACCCGACCACCTCGGTGACCTGATGACCCGCACCGAACGATTCGTGGAACTCGCAAACGACCTGGCGACCGTGCAGGGGTTCGTTGCGAGTGTCTCGGCCACGCGGTAGGGTGAAGTTGCTCGGTGATTCCGAGCATGCCCTACGCAGTCAAGTCTCTGACGCGAAAGCATCGTTGACGGGCGCCGCTTCATTTCGTCGCCCTGAAAGAAGGACAACGTGGCCGCACCACAGCTTGGTCGAGCACAACTCGAAGAAAAGGATCGCGACGACCTCGAGCAGATCGCCAATGCCCTCGGCATCAAGGGTGTGGCCCGAGCGAGTCGAGAAACACTGATCGGAAAAATCCTGGAGGAAACCATGGCACCCGAACCACAAGAACCAACCAAAAAGACACCGTCGAAGAGCAAATCGACGGAGACACCATCCAGCACCACGCCGCTCGGAGCCGACGGTGAGCCACTCTCGGAATGGGAAGTGGAGCTCGCCGAACACGAAGGTACGCCGATCGCCCCGGACGCCCGCGTTCGAACGGAACGCAGTGGCGACCGCAACGACCGTGGTGACTCGCGCGGTGACTCGCGTGGTGACCGCAACGACCGTGGTGACTCGCGTGGCGACCGCAACGATCGCGGCTTTCGCGACCGCAACTTCGGTGACGGCGGCAACCGCAACTTCAACGACCGCGGTGGCGACAGGAATCGTCGCCGACGCGGCAGGCGTCGCGGCGGCAGGGACGAAGGTCCGCAGGGTGACGACCGATTCGAGATGGAGCACACCGACAGCAACGAGCCCGTCAGCACCGAACCGGTGAAGGTGGAGGGCTACCTCGACCTGCGGGACGAGGGCTATGGCTTCCTCCGTTTGGGTGGATACTTACCGACCAAGAACGACGCCTACGTCTCCGTGCGATTCACGCGACAGTTCGGTTTGCGCAAGGGTGATCACATCACCGGTCTTTCGCGCCCGGCGGGACGCAACGAAAAGAATCCGGCCTTGCTCGAGGTGTACACCATCAATGGTGGAGAACCCGACAAGGCCCGCAATCGGAAGAAATTCGAGGAGCTCACCCCGTTGTTCCCCGACGAGAAGTTGGTGCTCTCGAGCAGCGGTGATCCGTTGAACATGACGGCGCGAATCGTCGATCTCATCTCGCCGATCGGCAAGGGTCAGCGCGGAATCATCGTGTCGCCCCCGAAAGCCGGCAAGACCACGGTGATGAAGACCATCGCCACCAGCATCGAAAAGAATCATCCCGAGGTGAAATTGATCGTCCTTCTCATCGACGAACGTCCCGAGGAAGTCACCGACATGCGTCGCACCGTGAAGGGTGAGGTCATCGCCTCGACGTTCGACCGCCCATCGGACGAACACACGGCAGTCGCCGAGTTGGCGGTCGAAAAAGCAAAACGCATGGTCGAGGCCGGCGAAGACGTCGTGATCATCCTCGACGGCATCACCCGCTTGTCACGTGCATACAACCTTGCTGCTCCCGCGACCGGTCGCATCATGTCGGGCGGTATCGATGCCGGCGCGTTGTATCCACCCAAGAAGTTCTTTGGTGCTGCCCGAAACATCGAGGAGGGCGGCAGCTTGACGATCCTTGCGACGGCGTTGGTGGATACCAACAGTCGCATGGACGAAGCCATCTTCGAGGAATTCAAGGGCACGGGCAACATGGAATTGCGTCTCGATCGTCGCCTTGCTGAGCGCCGTATCTATCCGGCAATCGATGTCGATGCGTCGAGCACACGACACGAGGAGTTGCTGTTCGATCGCAAGCAGTTGCAGATGGTGTGGAAGTTGCGTCGAGTGTTGAGCGGTCTCGCCGCCGACGGAAACGCCGCTCCGGGACTCGAATTGCTCATCGACAGATTGAAGTCGTTCAAGACCAACGACGAGTTCCTGTCGGAGATCGCCAAACAGCCAACGGCCTGACGTGCCGCATCACCAGCGCCTTCGAGGCACCTGAGGTGGTCGACCATTCGGGCGATTTCGTCGCACGGCGCGAACGCCTAGCCCTTCGGGCGATCATCGGCGCACGGCCCGGCGAAGCGGGGAATCCGTCGAACAACTCGGCGACCATGACCGAGCTCGATTTCGGAAACTACGTGGGAATTCGAGTCGGAGCAACGGTGTGGGTGTCGGCGACGCCGGTGTCGTCCGGTGCCACGGGCGCGACTGCACTCGGAGCCACACTCGCCCTGCGGGCGCGGAAGCCCGACGAGGTGAGTTGCATCAACATCCTTGACGCGACCGCGCCGGGAATCACCGCTCGGCGAGCCTCGTATTTTTCGATTCCGTTGAACGTGTATCGACCGGACGGAATCGAACGAGTCGCGCCGCAATCGCACGCTCCACGGGAGTCCGCCCGCGCGGATCACCTCGTCCTCGCCGACCTCTTCCGCCGAGCAGGTGCCGATGTGGTGATCGAGCACGGGGTCGTGACCGCGGAGGTGAATGGTCTGGAGGTGGCACGAGTGATCGACGAGGACGGCAGTCCAACCGTGCGAATCGGCGTGGGGACGCACGATCGGGAGATGTTCAAGATGCTCAATGGTGCAGCGGCGACCGTCGACCAGCTCCGATCCGTCGTTGATGTGGTGCGCCAACATCGCCGCGCCGACGCCCCGAACCATCCGTTGAACCTGTTGGCACCCGAGCGCGCCCTACGGGCACGCGTGATCGATGATCCGAGACTCGTCGGTGTGCGATCGCTCGAACCCGCCGAGCCACCGACGCCGCGCGCCAACGTGAAGGACTCGGTGCCCTGTTGCGCGATTGGAGAGGATGCCGATGGCGTCGTCGTCGCGGTGTTCGTGGCAGGAGTGGACCTCGACGCCGTGCCGATCGCCGCCGATGCCCGGAGTCGGTTGGCACCCGACGCGCGTCTCCTCATCGTTGCCGCTGCTCGCAACGTGGTACCGCTCCAGGTCGGCATCGCTTCGATGCTGACGAAGCCGGCAGAGTTCGTGTCGGCATAACCTGAATCTCGTGTTAGCGAAACTCGATGCGATACTTGCCGACTTCGGGCAACTGGAGTTGAGTCTCACGTCGCAGGAGGTACTCGGCGACCAATACAAGTTGCGGGATGCGTCGCGCCGGTACAAGCAGATGGGGCCGCTCGTCGAATGTATTCGTTCGTACAAGTCGGTATTGGGCAACGTCGAAGCCGCACGCGAACTGATCGAGTCCGCGTCGCCCGAGGAACGCGCATCGCTCGATGCCGAAATGCGCGAAGGCATGCTGCAACTTGAGGCGCTCGAAGATCGATTGAAGGTGCTTCTGATACCACCCGACCCCGACGACGGAAAGAACGTCATGCTCGAGTTTCGAGGTGCCGAGGGCGGAGAAGAGGCGAATCTGTTCGCCGGCGAACTGGTGGAGATGTACCGCGCGTGGGCATCGCGTCACGGCTGGTCGTTCGACATCCTCTCGTACGACCGATCGCCGATGGGTGGGGTCAACCAAGCAACGGCGTTGGTGAAAGGCGAGACGGCGTGGCGGCGCTTCAGGTTCGAGGGCGGATCACACCGGGTGCAGCGTGTACCGGTAACGGAGAACGCCGGTCGCATTCACACGTCGTCGGCGACGGTTGCGGTCATGCCCGAAGCCGAGGAAGTGGACATCGCAATCGACGAACGCGATCTGGAGATCGACGTGTATCGCTCCGGTGGCTCGGGCGGGCAGAGCGTCAACACCACCGACTCCGCCGTGCGCATCACGCACAAACCGACGGGTCTCGTCGTCACCATGCAGGACGAACGAAGTCAATTGCAGAATCGCGTGAAGGCCATGCAGGTGTTGCGCACGCGGCTATTGCAGCGTCGAGTGGAGGAGCAGGAGGCGAAGGTTTCTGCTGAACGACGGGCCCAAGTCGGCAAGGGTGGGCGCGGGGAGAAGATCCGCACCTACAACTACAAGGAGAACCGCATCACTGACCACCGCATCGGATTCACGCTGTACCAATTGCAGGATGTCTTGGCAGGGAACCTCGATCCGGTGGTGGATGCCCTGACGCTCGAGTACCAGGCCGAGCAACTCGCCAAGCAGGTCGGCGCCGAGTGACGCACGACGCCGGTACCACCTGGCGGGAAATGTTGTCGGAGACGACGGCGATGCTCGGCAGTGAGCGCGAAGCGCGTTTCCTGTGCGAGCATGCGGCAGGTTTGGATGCAACCGATTTCAACCTGGCGCAGAACGAGACCGTGACCCAACGTATGGGTCTGCACGTGCACGAGATGGCCCGCCGTCGATTGGCGGGTGAGCCACTCCAATATGTGATGGGACGCTGGGCATTTCGGAGACTCGACTTGCTGGTGGATTCGCGGGTCCTCATCCCGCGTCCAGAAACCGAACTCGTCGCTGAGATCGCGCTTTCGTATGCACAACGTGTGTCGCCGACGAGGGTGATAGTCGACCTCGGCACCGGGTCCGGTGCGATCGGGTTGTCACTCGCCGATGAGTTGCCCGAACGCGGCACGTCCGTGTGGTTGACCGACGACTCTCAGGACGCCCTGCATGTTGCTCGGGCCAACGTGGCAGCCATCGGTCGACGTGGCGCCAATGCACGGATCGTTCAGGGCAGTTGGTATGCAGCACTCCCGGAATCACTTCGTGGCTCGGTGGATGTCATCGTCTCCAACCCGCCGTACATCGCCGACGGCGATCCCGACGTCGAGGACATCGTCACGCGATACGAGCCACACCAAGCACTGTTTGCCGGTGTGGATGGTCTCTCGAGTCTGCGCATCATCGTCGACGGTGCCCGTGAGTGGTTGCGTCCGGGTGGGGTACTCGTGTGCGAGATCGGTCATCGACAAGGGAGCACGGTGTCGGAGTTGTGCGACCGCGCCGGTCTCACCCAGGTGGAAGTCCGACGCGACCTCACCGGACGCGATCGCGTCGTCGTGGCACGCGCCTAGTCGGCGAGTTCACCGCTGCGGCGGAGGGTGACTGCGTCGCCCACGTGCTCGCCGGTGGCGAACTCCCTGGCGACCGAACGATCATCGCTCACGATCCAGGCTCGGCGTTCGTCCTTGCGCAGCGCCGCGGCGATGAGGCGTTCAGGCTCACCATCACGGTCGTGCATCACGGTGAATGCCTCGACGATTGCAGGTCCTGCGGCGTCGTCGCCGACTGCAAGTTCGCGTCGCGGGAGGGCGTCGATCTCGGCTTGCGGTGAGCCGTGTCGGAAACCCGAATTCGGCGGGGTCATCGCATAAACGCCGAAGGCGTGCTTGGTGGCGTAGCCGCCGTTGGCCCAGATGAACGCCTTTTCACTCGACGACTCCCGCAGTCGAACCATCGCGGTGGCAATCGAGTGCATCACGTAGTTGTTCCAGGGTCCACCCGCAAAGGACAGCCCACCAGTGAGGGTGAGCGTTCGTTCGATGTCGAATCCGAGCGATGCGGCACCGAGTTGCACGGCGGACGGAAAGCAGGAATACAGGTCGACGAGCGACAGGTCGTCGATATCGCAATCGGCCAGCTCCATTGCCAAGGCCCCGCCTCGTGCTACCGCCGGAGTCTCCGCAAACGACCAGCGATTGGAGATGAATTGATGCTCGTGACAGTCGGTGCCCGCCAGTGGGAAGACCCAACGGTCACGGGGCACGCCGAGTGACGTTGCGCGCTCGACGGAACACATGATGAGCGAGGCGGTCATGTTGACCTGGTTGTTGGAGTTCATGACCTTGCGGTACGGCGTGCCGATCATCCGATTGTCGGAGGACACCTCCCGAATGCGATCGGCCGACATCGGTTCGCGACTCCACGCAAAGGCGTTGTCGACCGCGACGGCGTTGAATCGTGACCACAATCCGGCGATGTGGCGGTCGTGTTGCTCGATGTTGCGTCCGCTGGTGGCGCGAATCGCCGATTCGAACATCGGATACACCTGCACGGGAAGCACGATTCCCAGTCGAATCTCCTCCTCGTTCAACAGCGCAAGGTCGTCCACGACGTGGGTGGGGGCGGGAATCGGAGTTCCGTCGGTCGTGCGTGCGGCGTCCGGTGCCGGCCAGGGCAGCGTGTTTGCATCCTTGAACAGGGATCGAGTACGCGTGCACTCGCCACCAGCCAGGATCACGAAGTCCTGCTCGCCGCTCAGGATTTGTCGGGCACTGAGATTGACCAGGGTTTGGGGCATGTTGCCGCCGTGCGGGGTGGTGGCATATTCGCGTGCCGTGATGCCGAGCGCCGACGCGAGCGCGTGGGCCACGTTCGGGTACTTCCACGACAGCAGTCGAACGACGCGGATCGAATCCACGTCATCGGGCAACTCGATGCACGCGTCAGCCGCCGCCGCGTGAAGCGCATCGGCCATCAATGCCACGGGATGTTTGACGTCGGCGACTGCGGTGCTTCGGTCGATTGCTTGACCCTGACCGATGAGCACCGGGGTGCGCGGGTCGACTGCCATGCATGTCAAGGGTACGGAGTGTCGCTTCCTCCGTCCGAGTTCGTCGTGTGCACGACCTAGGCTCTCACGCGATGGCTCCGGGTGGCTCGCCGACGGCGAAACGAATCGCGATCGGATCAGATCACGCCGGATTCGACCTCAAGACGCACCTCGTCTCGGTGCTCGAGTCGCTCGGTTACCGGGTGGAGGATTACGGCACGAATTCCACCGAGTCGACCGATTACCCGCACATCTGCGCCAGCGTCGCACGCGCCGTGCGCGATGCGAAAGCCGACGTCGGCATCGTGCTCGGGGGAAGCGGCCAGGGCGAGCAGATTGCCGCCAACAAGGTGCTCGGTGTTCGAGCGGCATTGTGCAACGACCTCTGGTTGGCGGAGATGGCGCGCTCGCACAACGACGCCAACGTGCTGTCGATGGGCGGCCGAGTGGTGTCGAACGACCTCGCCGAACAAATCGTGAAGAAGTTCCTGGAAACCCCGTTTGAGGGCGGTCGCCACGCTCGGCGTGTGGGACAATTGGGGGAGATCGAAGCCGAGGAATCGGCTCGCCACGAAAGATAGGTCCGATGCCATTTCCCAGCGAAGTCACCCCCGACACGCAAGTTGAGGCACTCATCGGCAAGGAGCGGTCGCGTCAAGTGACCGGACTGCAATTGATTGCGAGCGAGAACTTCACCTCCCCGGCAGTGATGCAAGCGACGGGATCCGTACTCACCAACAAGTACAGCGAGGGCTACCCGGGCAAGCGCTATTACGGCGGAAATTCCGTGATCGACGAGATCGAGGCGCTCGCCATCGAACGTGTGAAGAAATTGTTCGGCTCCGAACACGCCAACGTCCAGCCGCACTCCGGAGCCGGCGCGAACATGGCGGTGTACCAGGCGATGCTGAAGCCCGGCGATGTGGTGTTGGGTCTGAGCCTCGATCACGGCGGACACCTCACGCACGGATCTCCCGTGAACGCGAGCGGAATTTTCTACAAGTTCCACTCCTACAAGGTCGGCGCAAACGACGAACGGATCGACTTCGAGGAAGTTCGCAGTTTGGCATTGCAGCACCGACCGCGAATGATCGTGGCCGGCACCACCAGTTATCCGCGTCGAATCGAGCCGGAGCCGTTCAAGAAGATCGCCGACGAGGTCGGCGCATACATGATGTTCGATATTGCGCATCTGGCCGGACTCGTCGCGGGTGGTGCCCACCCGAACCCCGTTCCATATGCCGACGTCGTCACGTTCACCACGCACAAGACGTTGCGCGGTCCACGTGGCGGGTGCATTCTCTCCACTCAGCAACACGCCCAAGCCATCGACAAGGCCGTGTTTCCCGGTCAGCAGGGTGGTCCGCTCGAACACGCCGTCGCCGCGAAAGCCGTGGCGTTCCACGAAGCGTTGCAGCCGAGCTTCCGTGATTACGCGCACCAAATCGTGAAGAACGCGGCCGCGCTTGCCGAGGCGCTCGCAGTGCGCGGGTTTCGCCTGGTTTCGGGCGGTACCGATACCCACATGATGGTGGTCGACCTGCGTCCGTTCGACGCCGAGCTCACCGGCAAGGAAGCCCAGGCGGTGCTCGACCAGGCGGGCATCACACTCAACAAGAACACGGTGCCGAACGATCCGCGCAGTCCGTTCGTGACGTCGGGTGTGCGAATCGGAACCCCGTCGGTTACCACGCAGGGCATGAAGGAAGCGGAGATGTCCACCATCGCGGACTTCATCGTCACGACGCTGAAGGGCCGCAACGACCCGGCGACCGTCGCCGAAGTACGTGCGAAGGTTGCCGCATTGTGCGCCGCCTTCCCCGCCTATCGTTAGGACTGTGAGCGCTCGTCGCACTGGCCGCGTGCCGGGTAACGCGTGATCAGCGTCGCTTCGTATCTCATCGTCGGACTCGTCGCTGCAGTCGCCACCGCGGTCGCGATGCCGTTCGTGGTGCGACTGGCACACCGACAACAGTGGCTGGCCACTCCCGACGAGCGACGCATGCACCCCGTGCCGACGCCCGATGTCGGCGGAATCGCGATGTTCGTGGGAATCCTTGCCGGAGTCATCGGTGCGAGCGCCATCGCCGACTTCGATCCGCTCTTCGATGAGAGCACGGAGATCATCGGCGTCGTCGTTGCATGTGCAATCACGTTCGCGCTCGGATTGCTCGACGACATCCGCGACATCTCTCCGCCGGCCAAGGTGAGTGGTTTGGTCGTCGCGGCGATTGCGCTCGTGTGGTTCGGCGTGACGATGTTCCAATTCCGGGTTCCATTCCTCGATGTCTTCGTACTGTCGGACGACTGGGTGCCGCTCTTCACCGTGTTGTGGTTGCTGGGCATGACGCAGGCGGTGAACCTCATCGACGGTCTCGACGGACTGGCCGCCGGCATCGTCGCGATCGGTGCCGGTGCGTTCTTCATTTATTCGATCGAGCTCACCAAGGGCAACCTGTTGCCGCAGCCCAACATCGGTCCGCTCATCGCCATCATCGCCGTCGGTGTATGCGTCGGTTTCCTGCCGTTCAACTTCAATCCTGCGAGCATCTTCATGGGCGATAGCGGGGCGTTGCTCCTCGGGCTGTTGATGGCAGTGGCAACGAGCGTGGTGGGCGGTCGAGCCGACCCGGATACGCAGTCGGCCAACGGTCAGACCTACTTCTTTCTGGCCCCCATGTTCATTTCCCTCCTCGTACTCGCCGTGCCGATCGTCGACGTCCTCTTTGCGGTCATCCGTCGAACGGCGAGTGGTCGAAGTTTCGCCGAAGCAGACATGGGTCATTTGCACCATCGGCTCATCCAATTGGGACACGGTCCGCGACGAGCCGTGGTGATCCTCTGGGGTTGGGCGGCATTGTTCTCCACGGTGGTGTTGTTCTCGGCGCTCTACAGCACGGGCTCGGCACTGGTGCTGTTGGTGCTTGCCGGAACGGCACTCAGTTTGTTCACGGTGTTGCATCCGAAACTTCGCCGCGATGACGCACAAATTCACGAGGAGGATTTGGTCGGAGACGGCCCACACGCCTAGTTTGTTAAGCGGTTCACAAGCCTCGAAACTGACAAAGGTGTCCTCGTTGGCAACTCACACTCCAGACTCCATCACCAAGGGCGCCGAGATTGCGGGCACCGTTCTGGTCTTCTTCCTGCTTGGGTGGTTCATCGATCGTCGACTTGATTCGACGCCGTGGTTCATGATTTCGCTCGTCGTCCTGGCCGTCGTCGCCCAATTCGCAAAGTTGTATTACGTGTACAACGCACAGATGACCAACCTCGAAGCCGCTCGTCGTGAGGCGGTGCACGCGAAATGAGCAGCAACCCTTCGGTATTGGCGATGCGAGACACGGGTCCATCTCCCGAAGCACAAATCACCCGCGACATCGTGAAGCGGGGCATCATTGCGGCACCTGCCCTGTTCGTGGTGTCTTGGTTGGTGTGGGGAAGCGACGGTGCCTGGTCGAGCGCGTACGGTTTGGGACTCGTGCTGTGCAATTTCATGATCGCCGCCGGGCTCGTCGCCACCACCGCTCGTATCTCGTATGCACTGATGATGGCCGCGACGTTGTTCGGCTACATCCTCCGACTCGGCATCGTTGCCTTGGCGGTGATGCTCGTACGCAACCAACCGTGGGTTGATTTGCTGGCCCTCGGCCTGACGCTCGTCGTCTCGCATCTCGGACTGCTGTTTTGGGAAATGCGATACGTCTCCGCCACGCTCGCGTTCCCCGGTTTGAAACCCGTCATCTCCACAGAAGAGGCCAACGTATGAACGTCACGACACTCCTTGCCTTTGAGTTTCCGCCGATCAACGTGCTGCTGCGGTGGCAGGACGTTGCGCCGACCATCAACAAGGTGGTGCTCATCGGAATCGCGGCAGTGCTCATTGGTACTGGAATCTTCCTCGCTGCTGCACGCAAGGATCCGAAGGTCGCGCCCAAGGGTGCGCGAAACCTGGCCGAAGTCATCATCGAATTCATCGAGAAGCAGATCATCATGCAGACGATGGGCTCCTCGGGCTTGGCGTGGACGCCGTTCCTCCTCTCGATCTTCATCTTCATTTATCTGTGCAACGTGCCCGGAGTGATTCCCTTCATCCAGATGCCGGCCACCGCGCGAATGGGCATTCCGGCGTTCATGGCGCTGATGGTGTGGGTGGTCTACAACGCCACTGGCATCAAGCATCAGGGTCCCGTCGGCTACTTCAAGTCGGTGCTGTTTCCGCCCGGCGTGCCCAAGGCGCTGTACATCCTCGTGACGCCCATCGAATTGATCTCGACGTTCATCGTGCGACCCTTCTCGCTCGCCGTACGACTCTTTGCCAACATGCTCGCGGGCCACTTGCTGCTCGTCATTTTCGCGCTGCTCTCGGAAGCGCTGTTCCAGGCGCGCGATCGGATTCTCATTCCGGTTGGCGTACTGCCGTTCGCCGTATTGCTCTTCCTCACGGGCTTCGAGGTCCTCGTCGCCTTCTTGCAGGCCTACATCTTCACCACGTTGACCGCCGTGTACATCAACATGGCGTCCCACGCGGAGCACTGATTCCCGAAACGAATACCAACCAAACAACAAGGAGAAAACAGCAATGGAAGCACTAGCAACAATCGCCCGCATCGCGGCAGAAGCAGGTGACGCAGCGACGCCGGCCGACTTGAAGAACACTGCCGCCGCCGCGTCGGCTGGTTACGCCTACGGCCTCGCCGCGATTGGACCAGGCATCGGCATCGGCATCATCTTCGGCAAGGCCATCGAGTCGATGGCACGTCAGCCCGAGGCTGCAGGCATGGTGCGAACCACGATGTTCCTCGGCGTCGCATTCACCGAAGCGCTCGCGCTGATCGGCTTCGTCGCGTTCATTCTGCTCAAGTTCGCCTGATCGAAGTCGGCACGACACATGTTCTTTTCCACCATCATCCTTGCCGCGGAGGACATGGGGCCGAATCCCATTGCCCCGGAAAACAAGGAACTCCTCTGGGGCGCCGGTTCATTCCTGGTGTTCCTCTTCGTGATGAGGGTGTTCCTCGTCCCGAAGGTGAAAAAGGGCATGGACGCTCGCTACGGAGTGATTCGCGAGGGACATGAGACTGCCCAGGCGACTCGGTCGTCGGCGCAGGGTGATGTCGCAGCGTACGAGGCCTCGCTCGCCGAGGTTCGCTCCGAAGCAGCCGCACGCATCGACAAGGCCCGTCAGACGTTGGACACGGAACGCCAAGCCAAGATGGCACAAGCCGCCGAGCGGATCGCCTCCAAGCGAGCCGAAGCGGACAAGGCCATCGAGGCCGCCCGGGCTGCAGCTCGCGGCGAAGTGGCGGCGGCCGTCGGCAGCGTCACGGCGCGAGCCACGCAACTGGTGCTTGGCAAGTCGCCCGACGCCAACGTCGTGAAACGTGCCGTCGATAGCACCATGAGCGGAGGTCGTTCGTGAACGCAATTGCCATCATCATCGCCGCCGAGGATCCCACACAGTCCCACCATTGGCTGTTTCCGGAAATCGGCGAGATCATCTACGGAGGTCTCGCCTCCATCGTCATCTTCTCTGCGCTGTTCAAGTTTGGTTGGCCGGCAGCTAAGAAGGCGTTGGAGACCCGCACCGCCAAGATTCAGAAGGAACTCGACGACTCGGCGGCCGCTCGCCGCGATGCCGAGGCCGATGCGGTGAACATTCGCAAGGCCCTGGGCGACATCGCCGGAGAGCGCGCGCGGATGCTCGCCGAAGCCGATACGCAGGCAGCCGCAATCCTCGCCGAGGGACGTGCTCGAATCGAAGCCGAGGTTACCGATCTGGAGTCGCGTGCCACCGCCGAAATCGCAGCCGCACGGTCGCGCATCGGTGACGAGTTGCGGGCCGAGATCGCCCGACTGTCGGCGCAAGCCACCACCGACGCCGTGCGAGCGACGCTCGACGATCGAACCCAGCAGGAATTGGTGGACGGTTTCATCTCCAAGGTGGGAGCATCACGATGAGCGCCCAGCAGGTTTCCGCGTACGTGAACGCCATGTTCGAAGTAGCAATGGCCAATGATGCAGTTGCGGTGGTGGAGGACGAGTTGTTCCGATTGGCTCGCGCCTACGAGACCAATGAAGGTCTGCGTTCCTCGCTCAGCGACGCAACGTTGCCGACGGAGCGACGTCAACGTATCGTCGAACAACTCCTCGGCGGCAAGGCCCACAATGTGACCGTGCAACTCGCCTCCATGCTGGTGGGTACCGGCCATGTGGCGTTGCTACCGCAGGTGGCCGACCAACTGGTGAAGCGTGCATCGAGCGAAAAGCAGTTGGAAGTGGCCGAGGTTCGCAGTGCGGTGGCGTTGAATGACACCCAGAAGACCCGCATCGCCGAGGCCCTCAGCAAGGCGACCGGCAAGAAGTTGAACCTCAAGTTGGTCGTCGACCCCAACGTCATCGGCGGCATCGTGGCCACCGTTGGCGACGAAGTCATCGACGACTCCGTCCGTACCCGCCTCGACCAAGTCAAGTCACGTTTCTAAGCGACATTCGAAAGGAAATTCCCATGTCCGAACTCACACTCTCCGCCGCCGACATCGCGGCGGCCATCACCAAGGGTCTCGACGGTTATGCGCCATCGGTCGAGGCGCGTACCGTCGGTCGCGTCGCGGAGATCGGCGACGGCATCGCCCGTGTCAGTGGTTTGCCCGATTGTGCGGTGAACGAACTGTTGGAGTTCGAGGACGGCAGCGTCGGACTGGCGCTCAACCTCGACGAAGACTCGATCGGCGTCGTCGTTCTCGGTGATGCCGACGGCATCGAGGAACAACAGACCGTCAAGGCCACGGGTCGCATCCTCTCGGTGCCAGTTGGAGACGCGATGCTCGGTCGAGTGGTCAATGCCCTCGGAACGCCGATCGACGGCAAGGGCGACATCGTTGGTGCGCAGTTGCGTCGCGTGGAAGTGCAGGCACCGGGCATCATGGGCCGTAAACCAGTTCACGAACCGCTCCAGACGGGCATCAAGTCGATCGACGCGATGACCCCGATCGGTCGAGGTCAACGCGAACTCATCATCGGCGACCGCAAGAC
>SXPW01000117.1 GCA_005793785.1 Actinomycetota bacterium
GGTTGCCGATATCCGGTGAGGTACCCCGTCAACTCCTTGTTACGCATGAGCCACAGCCACGGAAGCACCAAGGAGATTGCGAGTGAAGTACCGGCACGCAGGAATGCGAGCCATAGTCCAGAGCTGCGCACCTGGACCACTGCCGCGATCATGGCAATCGGAGCCGCATAGAACGGTCCGACGTAACGCACGAAGAACAGACACGTGAAGAGGCACGCGAGAGCGATGTCCCATGGCCAACTGCGCTCGCGAGTGGCGATGAACAAGCAGCCGAGGATGAGCGCCAGGAACGGAGGTTCCGACCATGCCATCGTGAAGATGTCGAGAAGTGCGGGGCTCACTGCGACGAATGTGAGTCCGACCCACCGAGCAAACGGTCTCACCTTGGCTCTGGTCAACAGCAGGTGCGTACACCAGACGATGATTGCCATGGATACTGCATTGACCAAACGCAGCGTGATATCAGGCGAGAGTGCCGACCACTCTCCGATGGCGACCAACGTGGAGAGTCCCGGTGGTCGGATCACCATCGGGGCACCGGTCACGTCGAGAGCGCCCCGACCGGCGGCAATGCTTCGACCGACTGCGATGTAGTCGGTCGAGTCCCAACTGAGTCCGATGCCGCTTCGATTGCCGATCAGGCTTGGAATCGCGCTCAGCACCGCCGCGATGACGGCTGGCCGTCGTCGGACTATCGAGAGCGTCTCCATCGCAGGGTGTGTTTGAGAATACGCCATCCGTACCGAATTCCATTGACGCGCGAGAGTTCGTCACCGTAGAACGTGGGAATCGGTATCTCGACGATTCGCTGATTGCTGGAAATCATCTGCAGGATGATTTGCGTGTCGAAGTCGTAGTAATCCGCGTTGAGTTCGAATCCCACACGGGCGAGCGAGTCAACTGAGTAGGCGCGATAGCCGCTGTGCCATTCACTGAGGTGAACGACGGCGATTCGATTCTGCAGGAAGGTGAGGATCTTGTTGCCGACGTACTTGTACTTGGGCATGCCACCGCGCAGAGCGGCGCCGCGCTCCAACATTCGTGAACCAAACACCACATCGGCTCGTCCTTCGACGATTGGCTCGACCATGTCGGGCAGGAACTCGGGTGCGTATTGGCCGTCGCCGTGTAGGAGCATCACGACATCGAGGCCATGATCGATCATCCAGCGATAGCCGGCCTTCTGATTCCCCCCGTACCCGAGGTTTACGGGACGTCGGATCACCTCGAGAGGCAGATCGGGTCGAAGTTGTTTGACGCGCATCCCCACCTGGAATGTGTCGTCGGTACTGGCGTCGTCACAGACGAGAATCGTGTGGAGTCGGGTTCGAAATTCGTCTGGAATTCGGTTCAAGACGGATTCGAGCGTTGCACTCGCCTCGTACGCCACGACGAGGACGCCGATTTTCACGTCACGCTTCGATCATCTCGCGCCGACCTGCGATTGCGTGCAGAGACGGACACTTGGCGAAGAGTGCATGCAGGAGGAGTGTCTCGTTCACGTTCAGTGACAGTGCGGAAATGGAGTCGTGAATGTGGTGCACTGCTCGTTCGTAAATCGCCGGATCCACGCCTTCCTGCAGGCTGACGGTCACCTTGTGGTACTCCGCCGCCATGAGCGAGAGCCCCTCGCGTAGTTCGTCGGTCTTGAACTTCCGTAACTGACGCTTGTGTACGTCGGCGAGGGCACGGCGTCCGCTACCGCGTTCGCCGAGGAGTTTCACTCGCGACTCCAGCGCTTCAAGATCGGCCTCTTGCTTGGCGAGCAGTGGCTCGGCTGCACGGTCAATAAGTGCGCTCACCGTCTCGACCACCTTCACGACGGCAGAGCCGCTGCCATCGAGCTGGTAAGGCACTTCGGAGAAAGCCGCCTGACGTTGGGCGAGTGCCGTGTCGCTGGTGAGGATTCGCGCGCGATCGAGACTTCCAGCAGATGATCGCGCCGCACGACGTGCGATGTCCGGCGCAACCCCCTCCGACTGAAGTTGGGCAGCGATGGTTTCGGAATCGATCGCCGGAAAGTGGACGACGAGACAACGTGAGGTGATGGTGTCGAGGGCAGGGAGAAGTTGCTCGGCAAGCAGAATGAAGACGAGGCGGTCGTTGGGCTCCTCGAAGGTCTTGAGAAGTCGTGCCGCTGCGGTGTCGCGCATGAGGTGTACCTCGTGGACGATGACCACACGGAGATCTGCTTCCGTCGGGGTGAGCACCGACTGTTGCACGATGGCTTGTGCCTCGTCGCGATCGATCGCCGCACCTTCTCGTACGATTTCCGTGACGTCGACGAATGCCCCACGCATGATGAGATCGGCCACGCGGGAGGTGTCGGAATCGCTCCCGGAGACGAGTCGTGCTGCGAAAGCGCGCGCGGCAACTTCCTTGCCCGCACCCTCTGGTCCGACGAAGAGGTACGCGTGAGTGGGTCGTTCGGCCAATGAGCGCAATCGGTCGACGGCTGCGGGTTGCCCGACGACGCGGTCCCAAACATTGGTCATAGGCCGAGGCGTTCCGTCACTGCTCGGCGAATGATGAGTTCGAGTTCGTCCTTCGGCGGTGTCGCGTCGATGACGAGCCAGCGATTCGGCTCCGCGGCCGCCAAGTCTTCGAATCCCTGCATGACTCGGCGGAAGAATTCGTCATCCTCGCGCTCGAAGCGGTCGGTATCGCGCTTCTCTAGCCGTTGACGGACGGCCTCGAGATCGACTCGTAAATACACCACGAGGTCGGGCCACCGAGCATCGATGGCAAAATCGTTGAACTGCCGGAGTTGAGCGATACCCAACTGCCGACCGTATCCCTGGTAGGCGAGTGATGAATAGACGCTGCGGTCGCTGACGACGTGTCGACCGGACTCCAACGTCGGTACCACGAGTTCGTGCAGGTGTTGGGCGCGGTCTGCGGCCATGAGTAGCGCCTCGGCTCGCGGTGACAGGTGAGTGTTGTCCGTGTTCGCCATGATTTCGCGCAGGGTGGTGCCGATCGTCGTTCCGCCGGGTTCACGTGTGATGAGGGCGTCAAGATGTGCGGCGAGGCGTTTGACGTGCGTGGACTTTCCGCAACCCTCGACACCTTCGAACGCGATGTAACTACCGGGCATCGCCATCACGCTAGGGCGTGGGTACTGGGGACTACTTCTTCTTTGGCTGCTTCGAGGCGCGTTTTCTTGCGGGAGTTTTTTCCTTGGCTGGTGGTTTTTCCTCGGCTGGCGCTTTCGCCCTGTTCGGTGCCTTCACCTTGGCGCGAGCCTTCGTCTTTGGTTGCGGTGGATTCGCTCGACGGGCAGCGAGCAGTTCGAAGGCCCGTTCGGTACTCATGTGTTCGAGACGATCGCCACGCGTGAGACTGGCATTCGTCTCGCCATCGGTGATGTAGGTGCCGAATTTTCCGTCCTTCGCAACCACGGGTCGACCGGAGATCGGGTCGTTGCCGAATTCGCGAAGTGGTGGTTTGGCGGGACCGCGCCGGCCGAATTTTCGTGGTTCGGCCAGTAGCGCCAGTGCCTGGTCGATGGTGATGGTGAAGATCTCGTCATGCGAACCGAGCGTGCGACTGTCCTTGTCTTTGGTGATGTACGGGCCGTACCGACCGTTCTGGGCGGTGATCCCAACACCGTCACTTGGATCGACCCCGATGACTCTCGGCAGGGAGAGCAAGCGTGTTGCCACATCCATCGTCACGTCGCCCGGCTTCATCTCCGGAAAGAGCGACGCGGTCTTTGGGAGTGGTGCATTCTTGTCGTCGCTGCGGTCGCCGAGTTGAACGTACGGTCCATACCGCCCGGATTTGACGTACACCGGAAGATCGTTCATGGTGCCAATCGGGATGTCGCTACTCGGGGCATCGAGCAGTTCGATGGCTTTCGCGACGGTGAGGTCCTCTGGGGTCAGGTCCTCGGGAACTCCGGCGGTGCGTTCACCCGACCGAACGTACGGACCGTATTTACCGGGCCGAACCTCGATCATCTCGCCCGTCTCGGGATGGCGTCCGACGATGAAGCCGTTGATCTCGCGTGCGTCAATGGAATCCTTCGCCGCCTCCGTCACCGGAAAGATGCCGGGAAGTTCCTTGCCGTTGCCGAAGTAGAACTCACGCAACCAGGTTCCGCGATCACGTTCGCCGCGGGCAATCTCGTCGAGTTCTTCCTCGACGATCGCCGTGAACCTGTCGTCGACGATGCTGGCGAAGTGCTGGGTGAGCAAGCGAACCACTGCGAATGCCGTCCAACTCGGCACCAATGCCTGACCCTTCTTCCACACGTAGCCGCGGTCGACGATTACTTTCAGGATGTTGGCGTACGTGGAGGGTCGGCCGATACCGAGTTCTTCCAGTTTCTTCACGAGCGTGGGTTCGGTGTACCTGGCGGGTGGCGTCGTGGCATGTCCGACGGCCGTGAGCTCCGCAACCGGAACCTGATCACCGACGTTGAGAACCGGGAGGATGGCCTCGGCGTCGTCCTCGCCCTTGTCCTCCTCGAGTTCGTCGTACACCGCGCGATAGCCCGGGAACGTGATGGTGGTTCCGCTCGCGCTGAACTCACAGTCGGCGTCGCCGCTAGTCCGCGCCGTGGCACCGAGTCGCAGCATCACCGTGGTGCCCTGTGCGTCACCCATCTGCGACCCGAGTGTGCGCTGCCAGATGAGTCGGTACACGTTCAACTCCGTGGCGTTGAGTTCACTTCGCACGGTTTCGGGAGATCGGAGTGGCAAGGTGGGCCGGATTGCCTCGTGCGCGTCCTGGGCATTCTTCACCTTCGATTTGTACGTTCGGGGTTCGTCCGGGACGAACTGTCGTCCATAAACATCGGCGATTTCACTGCGAATTGCGCCGATCGCATCGTCGCTGAGTCCCACGTTGTCGGTGCGCATATATGTAATGAATCCGGACTCGTACAAGCCCTGGGCGATCCTCATCACCTCTCCGGCACTGAGTCGGAGTTTGTTCCCCGCTTCCTGCTGCAACGAACTGGTGATGAACGGAGCCTTGGGTGACTTTCGGTAGGGCTTCTCGTCGATCGAGCGGACCGTGAGATCGCTTCCCACGAGCGAAGCGGTGAGCTCGTCGGCGCGTTCCTTCGTGATGACCGAGACACCGTCCCGCGCGACTCCCTTGCTATCGAAGTCCCGACCGGACGCGACGCGCATGCCGTTGAGCGTCGCCAGAACCGCCTTGAACGAGGGCGCGGTGGCGGTGACCGCGGCGAGGTCCCAGTAGTCGGCGACGACATAGTCCATGCGTTCTTGTTCGCGCTCGACGACGAGTCGAATGGCCGGACTCTGCACTCGACCCGCCGACAAGCCGCGATTGACCTTCCGCCAGAGCACGGGTGACAATGTGTAACCAAACAATCGATCGAGAACGCGTCGGGCCTCGGCCGCATCGACGAGCTCCTGGTCGATGGATCTGGTGTTGCGTACTGCCTCGTCTATCGCACTGCGGGTGATTTCGTGGAACACCATTCGCTTGACCGGCACCTTCGGTTTCAGATATTCGACGAGATGGAACGAGATCGCCTCCCCCTCTCGGTCTTCGTCGGTTGCCAGGTACAACTCGGTGGCATTCTTCAAGGCGGCTTTGAGTTCGCGAATGACCTTGCCACCGCGCTCCGTGATTTCGTAATTGGGGCGGAAGTCGTTTTCGACGTCGACTTGCAGACCGGACTTAGGAAGGTCGGCGATGTGACCTACCGATGCGTGGACGTCGTAGTCCTTCCCGAGCAACTTGCCGATGGTTTTTGCCTTGGCGGGCGATTCAACGATGACGAGCGGTCGTGACATGCAGCAGTATTCCGTTGTAAGACATTGAAGTCGGGCAGTCAAGCACCTGAAATCGAAAATTGCTACTGACTAGCGTGAAAGTCATAGTGCACAACGCTTTGAGCGAACTTGGATGGAACGAAACGTTCGAGCAATCGATGCGCGAAACGATCGCGATGAGTGACGACCATCGCATTGGTCGTGTGAAACGAATCGACAGGGGTTGGAGCACGTTCATCTGTGTGACGGTCGATTCCTCGACGGCAGGAGTCGCCCTTGGTGAGGGAAGGGTGCGAAACATCGGTGCCGACGTTGCAGTGGGTGATTGGATCGTCGTATCGAAGGACGGCGAACGGATCCTTGGAGTGGTACCACGACAGTCACGACTCGTTCGCCGTGCGTCGTTCGATGGTGATCGATTCGAGTCGCAAGTCATTGCCGCCAACATCGATGCGGTCTTCCTCGTTCATGGTTTGGACACGAAGCCGAATCAACGGCGCTTGGAACGAGAACTCGTCCTTGCATTCGACTCGGGGGCCAGACCCGTAGTGGTGTTGACGAAGTCCGACACCGTGGAGCAGTTCGAGACGAAAACTGCATTGGCCATCGTGGAAGCGACCTCGATGGGTGTGCCGGTTCATGTGGTGAGCAGCGTCACTGGCGACGGTCTCGGCACCCTCCGGGAGTACGCGCGAGGCGGGTTGACGGTCGCCGTCCTTGGTGCGAGCGGTGTCGGTAAATCGACGTTGATCAACGCACTCACGGGCAGCGACTCACAAGACACCGGTGCGATTCGGGCCGGCGACAAGCGAGGTCGGCACACCAGCATCGCGGTCGACCTCGTGCCATTGCGTGACGGGGGATGGTTGATCGATACGCCCGGAGTGCGGGCAGTCAGTTTGTGGAACAGTGGTCAGGGAATTGAACGAGCCTTCGCCGATGTCTTTTCGCTCGCAGAGCGATGCAAGTTTCGCGATTGCAAGCACGAAAGTGAACCATCCTGTGCGGTTCGCGAGGCAATCAACGGCGGCTTCCTCGACAGGGCGCGGCTGGAGAGCATGAAACGATTGGTGGCGGAGGAAGCCACGCTCGAGCGGGACCAGCGCAACTACAAGCGCAAGTGAATCGTCGCGCCACCACCGGGTGTGTCAGTCACGTCGACCGACCCTTCGTGGTCGAGGGCGAATTGCTGGACGATTGCCAGCCCCAAACCCGACCCGGGGTACGAACGCGTTGCATCGGAGCGGAAGAATCGCGTGAAGACCTTGGTCTTGTCCGAATCGGGAATGCCAGGACCATGGTCGATGATGCGAACCTCGGACGACTCGACCTCGACATCGACGGTGCTCGTTGATGGCGAGAACTTGAGCGCATTGTCGAGCAGGTTGCTGAGCGCACGTTCGAACTGGGCGAGTCGAATTCGGATGACCCCGGTTGTGGGCGTCGCGCCTTCGATGAGCGTGCAATTGATGGTGCGTTTGGTGCGCCGTCGCATTCGTTCCACGACTACTTCGGTTGCGTCGAACAAATTGACGTCGGCAATCGACTCGGTGTGGCGTTGATCGGTGGCCAAGGTGGAGAGCTCGCTGCTAATCGTGGTCAACTCGTCGACTTCGGTGCGGATGTCGAGGAGGATGTCACTTCGCTCAGCGGGTGTGAGTTCGGGTCGCTCAAGCAACTCGCTGTTCGCCCGAAGTGAAGTGAGCGGCGTTCGCAGTTCGTGACTCGCATCCTGAATGAATTGGCGCTCTCGCGTCATCGATTCCCGGATTCGTTCAAGCATCGTATTGACGCTCGACGCCAACGAACGCACCTCGGATGCGCCGGCTACAGGAACCGAGACCTCGAGGCTTCCAGTGCTGGCGATCTGGTTGGCAACGGTCGAGAGGGTTCGAAGCGGTTTCGTGATGACTCGAGCCAGTAACCAACTGATGAGTGTGGAGAAGACGACCAGAGCTGTGCCGAGACCAAGGAGCCAGTTTCGTGTCCTTTGCAGAAGAGCCACGTTCTCTTCAATGTCACGGGCAATCTGCACCGCACCGCCACCTTGCACTGGAACCACGTACAGACGAAACTTGCGATTCGCAAGAATGACGTCCCGAAACTCCGCCGCATCGCCGGCGGCGATGGCGATGTCTTCCGAAGTGACGGGTATGGCGAGTTCACCGATGGCAAAGACCACGGCTCCATCTGCGTCGATGACCTGACTCTCGACGTCGAAACGCACGTCGAGTAGTGCCTGACCGAGTGGATTTCGAAATCGCTGACCTCGAGGGAGAGGTGTACTTTCGAGTCGGGTAGCAACGGAGGCGACGCGATTGACGAGGAAGCGGTCGACCTGTCTGTCCAAATTGAGGCGTACGGACTGATAGATGACCAACGAGGTGGTGGTGACGAGGATCAACACCACGCCACCAAGTACGAGCGAGAGTCTGGTACGAAAACTCACGACGTCTCCAAGCAATAGCCGACGCCCCGCACGGTTCGGATGGGGTCTGTTTCTCCCGGGGCATTGATCTTGCGCCGCAGGTATCCGATGTACACATCGAGCGACTTCGAGTTGGTTTCAAAGTCGAACCCCCAGATGTGTTCGTACAGGTAATCCCTGGAGAGCACGATGCCGGATTGCTCGGCAAGCAGTTCGAGGAGGTTGAACTCGGTCTTCGTCAATTCGATTCGACGGTCGGCTCTCGTGGCCGTGCGTGTTTCGCGATCGATGACCAGTGAGCCGACGACGATTCGCGTTTGGTCGTCGGGTGGTGTGGTACGTCGTAGCAGAGCCCGTACACGTGCCGAAAGTTCCTTGATGGCGAATGGTTTGGTGAGATAGTCGTCAGCCCCGGCGTCGAGTCCCTCCACCCGATCACTCACCTCGACCCGCGCGGTGAGGAGGAGGATCGGCACCCGATTCCTCCGATGGCGCACCTCACGACACACCGTCATGCCGTCGACGAAGGGCATCGTCACGTCCATGACCACTGCATCCGGAGTGTGTTCGAGAATCATGTCGATCGCACTTCGACCGTCTTTGGCGACGGGCACCTCATAGCCCTCCAGTTCCAACACCCGCACCACGGCGTTTCTGACGGTTGGGTCGTCCTCGACCACCAGTACTCGCGGTTTGGTGGGACTCACGGTCTCACCGTACCTGCGGCACCTGCGAAGATGTCGATGAACCCATTGGTCTTGTTGGTTCTTACCAACTTCTTACCGCGATGTCGCATTCTCTTACCGCGGTCTTAGGTCGGTCTCACAAACTGAGTACCGTTCGCGATGGTCGCGGACACTTCACACAAAGGACAACATCATGAAACTGAAAACGAAACTCCTCATCACTGCAGCAGCACTCGTTGGTGTTGCTGCAGCGGCAACGAGCGTGGTGTCCGCACAGCCACGTCAGTCGACGACGAAGGTCGCACTTGCCCCGGCGCACGACGGCCGAGGCGGCGATCATCTCGAGGTTGCGGCAACCGCCCTCGGTATGACCACGACGGAATTGCAGACCGCTATGGCGGGTGGGTCATCGTTGGCCCAGGTCGCCGCTCAAAAGGGTGTTGCGGTGCAGAAGGTCATCGATGCGCTCGTCGCCGACGTTAAGGCCGATATCAATCAGGCAGTCACCGACGGCAAGTTGACGCAGGCAGAGGCCGACGCACGGCTCGCAGAAGTTGCTACCCGCGTGACGGCAATGGTCAACGGTGAGGGCCGCTCATTCGGCGACCGTCATGGTGATCGTCAGGGTGGCCGTGGAGGCAAGGGTCGACACGGTTTTGGAATGCATGGTGACAGCGCAGTGCTCGAAACGGTTCTCGGAATGACGAGTGCCGAAATTCGAGCTGGACTGGAGAGCGGTAAGACCATCGCCGACCTGGCCAAGGAGAAGGGTGTCGCGGTGCAGAAGGTCATTGACGCGCTCACCGAGGAGGCCCGCGCACGCATTACCGATCACGTGAATGGGGTTCACCCGGCGAGCGGGACGTCGCTCAAATCTGTCCGAGGTGTAAACGCCTAAGTACATCGCTGGCTCGGTGACGCACCCCCTCTGCGTCACCGAGCTTTTGCGCTGCGCGAACCTGCGTCGACATGCGGGGGTTCTTCACGAACCGGTCGGCATGCCGCAGTAAGAAGTCCCAGTACAACGTGGTGAACGGACAAGCATCTTCCCCGACTCGCTTGGTGCGGTCGAACGAACAGTCCTTGCAATAGTCGCTCATCCGATCGATGTACGCGCCACCGGCGGCGTACGGCTTAGATGCCATTTTCCCGCCATCGGCGTGGAGTGACATTCCAATCACGTTCGGCACCATCACCCACTCCGCTGCATCCACGAAGGAGTCCCACATCCACCGAGTGAACTGTTGCGGATTCACTCCGGCGATGAGCGCCAAGTTGCCCAGCACCATGAGCCGTGGTATGTGGTGCACCCAGCCCCGCGCCCGGACGTCGTCGAGGATGCTCGACACACACCGCATTTGAGTCGGTGCATCGCCCGTGAACACGGGTGGGAGGTCCATTCGAGCATCAAGATGGTTGAGCGAGGCGTAGTCGGGCATGTGTCGCCAATAGAAGTTCCAGACATATTCACGCCACCCGATGACTTGTCGAATGAAACCCTCGGCGGAATTGATCGGCACCCGACCGGCGCGATACTCCGCCTCCACCCGATCGCACACTTCTGCGGGGAGCAACAGTCCCAGGTTGAGGTACGGCGACAGGACGGAATGCGCAAGATGCCAGTTGTCCGCCAACATGGCGTCCTCGTGCGGCCCGAACATCGGCAGGACGCGGGTGACGAAGAACTCGAGTCGCTGCAGTGCCTCGTCGCGAGTCGTGGCCCATATGTCCACTGGTACGGGCCACCGATCACGACCTTCCTTGGGCGGGCGTTCCCGGTTCTGTTCGTCGAAATTCCATTCGCCGCCAGCGGGTGCGTCGCCATCCATGAGATAACCGAGGCGTTTGCGTTGCCAACGGTAGAAGTCCTCCATCTTGAATCCCTTGCGGGAGCCAGCCCACTCGTTGAAAACGGTGGGGTGACAGAGGAACTGATTGCTTTCCACCACCTCACACCCGAGTTCCGTGACCAATCTTCGGGCGGTGAAGGAGTTCGGTTCGGTAACGAACACGGAGGCGGGTGAGAACTCCGCCCGATGAGCAGTCAGTCCGTCGCGCATCGAGGCGGCATGGCGATGATCGACGTTGAAACCAGCGTCGCGCAATTCGCTCGCAAAGGCCTCGATGGCACGGGTGTACAACGCAACCCGCGCCGGGTGCCACGGTCGCGAAGCAATCTTGTCGGCCGCGGTGATGAGCAATACCCGATGTGTGGTGGGGCGCGCAACTGAGAGCGCGCCAATCGCGCGGTTGAGTTGGTCGCCGAACACCCACACGGTGTCGAGCGAGGTCATTGCGCCGACGCTACTGTTCGCCAATCTCGAATTCCGTTACGAAGGTTGCAACTCCTGTGATTCGCCGAGTGCCACCCAGCCATCGCATCGAACTTGTAACGAGCGATGTTCGGGGTTCGAGACTTACCTTTACCGTTACGGTTCCGTCCTCGAACGTCATGTGCCAATCTGCGTCCGAACGGTCTGCCGTCACGATCACTTCATGTGCTCTTTGCCGGGCATCCTCGACACTGGAGCACTCGCTGGCCCGGCGTGCCGCATTTCGCGCCAGCAAGTCGACGAGCAGTTGATCACGCGCCAGTGCGGTGACATCGAAGAGCGCAACGATGAGGACCACGAAGAGAGGCAGTACGAGTGCGAACTCCACCGCGGCTTGACCGTTGTCCCGCGTCGGCGATCTTCGCCCCGTCACTCTTCGATGGTCTCACTGCGACTCAGCACGTTGGACATGACGGTGTCGAAGAGTTCGCCGATTCGTCCTGCTCCACCTCCGTCGGTTGCCCAGGCGACGACGAGGAGAGCGATGACTGCAGCGCCAATGAGGACCAGTGCGTACTCCGTGGTGGCCTGTCCAGAATCCGTGCGTTTCATACGTTCCTTTCGTGGTTAGTTGAGGTCGAAATTGACCGATGAAAGTTGACTTGCCAAGAGCGGGACCACTGCGAGGACGACATAGGCAGGGAGGATGCAACAAACGAGCGGCAGGGTCAACCGGACGGGGAGGGCACGAAGCCGCGCGTCCGCCTCCCTGCGACGAAGTGCGTGGGCGTCGGCGGAGAGACGGTCGAACAGGACGCGCGGCGGTAGTCCGTCCCGTTCGGTATCGACGAGTGCGTCGATGAGTGCCTGGGCACGAATACCGAAGGCATGACGGTGGGAGGTGAGCGCATCGAGGAATCGCTCACCCGAGGTGACGGCTGCCGCGACCGTTCGTGAGGCGGCACCCAAATCACCCCTTGTCGACTCACTGGCATGAATGAACGCCAGCGCCGGTGGTCTGCCAACTCGCAGGTGGATGGACAACGCGTCGACGAAATCAGGGATGTCCGCGTCGACGCCACAAGCCGATCGCGTCATCCGTCTGACGATGCGTCTCCCTACCCACTGCAGACTCGCACCCACGCCCACGCACGCGATACCGGCGGATGACGTGAAGAACGAGCGTGCCGCCGGATTTCGAACGAACAGCCAGAGCGCGATCACCGCAGGCACCCAGGTGAGTACCGACATCGACGATCTCATGTGGGCGACCGCAGCGCGAGAGTCAGCGGCAATCCCGGCGTTGACACGCAAGGTTCGAGCCGCAGTTTCCACTGCGTGCACGGCATCACCACCGTTTGCGGCGATACCGATGGACCGCATGGCGAAGTCATCGCTCCGCACGAGGTCGGTCAACGGTCGGCCCTCTCGGCACGTCGTTGCGAGTTGCCGCCACTCGCTGAGATCGTGTCGGGCGACCACGGCGACGATTGCGGCATGCATCGACGCACCAAGTCGCAGTTCTCGCCCGACCGCATCAAGCGCATCGGCATGACGTTCATCGTCCGACCTTGGCGCGGGGGTGCCTCGACGCCAGAGCCTCGCACGATTGAAAGAATTCTGAAACGCCGTTCGTGATCGCAGTTGATGCGGCAACAATCGTCGTCGCACGAGGTGACGACACACTTGGGGTACGACGACATGTCTGGCGAAGACGAACGAAGCAAGGGTCCACATGCCGGTTCCGATGATGAGGTACACCTCGGAAGGCGAGATCGTCCCGAACGTCATGTTCTGCCCCGCGAGAGTCGGGCAACCTGGGATCCGTCGGTCCAGATGAACTTGGTGCCGAGCACATCGGGGCGCATGGAGATTTCGGTGACGGCGATCACCCTGCGGTGACCGTTCGGCGAGCGCTCGACGTGGATGATCACGTCGATTGCCGCCTGGAGATGTTCACGGACTGCCGCAAGTGGCCACTGCGGCGCCGCTTGCAGGACCATCGACTCGATACGTCGGAGGGCGTCATCGGGTGAGTTCGCATGGCACGTGGCGAGCGAACCGTGGTGACCGGTGTTCATCGCAGTGAGCATGTCGAGAGCCTCGTTGCCGCGTACCTCGCCGAGGACGAATCGATCGGGTCGCATGCGTAGTGCGCTTCGCAACAGGGTGGACAAACCCACCTCGAGCGAGCCGTCGTAGGTCGGTGGTCGGGCCTCGAATCGCAGTACGTGCTCGGTCTGTAGACGTAGCTCGGCGATGTCCTCGACGGTGATGAGCCGTTCGCCCGGCGTCACGTCACTGCATAGCGCGTTCAACAAGGTCGTCTTACCGCTTGATGCAGCACCAGCCACCACCGTGTTGCAGCGCTGCGCCACGATGTTTCGCAACAGGGCGACGATCTCCTCACCACCGAATGCCGAAAGCGGCAGATCTCGTACGTGGAATCGCCGAATACTGAGACAAGGTCCGTCCACCGCCACCGGTGGAATCACGATGCACACCCGCGAACCATCGGCGAGGCGAGCGTCGACGATGGGTGACGCTTGATCGACACGTCGTCCGATCGGAAGGAGTATCCGCTCGATGACTCGTGCAAGTTCGCCATCCGCGAGCGTGCCGACACGTTCGACGCCGCCTTCACGTTCGATCCACACTTCACGACCTGCATTCACCATGATCTCGCGCACGAGTGGATCGGCGAACCAACGTGCGAGCGCCGAGGACCGAGTCCAATCGGAGGCAACCGTCGATTCGCGTGAGAGTGGAACGACGTTCACGGCACCACGTTCACAACACCGCGGAGAGTTCTTCCGCCAGACCCTTCGGGAGTCGTGTCGCGAGCAAGCCCG
Organism: Actinomycetota bacterium; assembly: GCA_005793785.1. GTDB lineage: Bacteria > Actinomycetota > Acidimicrobiia > Acidimicrobiales > Ilumatobacteraceae > F1-60-MAGs027. Next base: position 13,993 of record SXPW01000117.1, read on the forward strand.
CATCCACACATCGGGCGGTGGCATCGCTGACGGTGATCTCCGCAACCACCGGTGCACCAACCACCGATTGCACGTCCCGTGTCGTGAGTGCGCGGCCCTCCTCACGCAGGAGTACGACTCCGCCGGGCCGTCTGGAAAGTCGTGCCGCGCGACGGAGCGCCAGATAACACGCTCGAGTGACCAGCCAATCCGCCCGCAGGATGTCACGCAACGAGTCGGGGGGACGGGTCGAACCGAAGTCGATCACCGTGTGGTTGTCGGTAACGGCTGCGGCCAAGTCGAGGAGCGATGCTTCGTCGAACATGGCGGGTGAGCCGGCAGGAATCAGGTGGAGTCGTGAGGTGGCCGTCACGCGCAGGCTGCTCAGATCCTGTGACACACGTACCGGATCCGCCAACCAGTCGCGAACGCCGCGTCCTGTCGGCTCGGCCATGCCGAGCACGGCGGATACGTCACCGTTCAAATCGATGATGGTCGCTGAACCGTGCCGCTCGGAGAGCGCGAGTGCGAGCGAACATGCGAACACGGTGGTACCGCTCCCACCCTTGACCGACCAACACGCGTACATTCCGCCCGCCCTCCGGATGGAAGTTTCCATCCGACGAGGTGTGTGCCGTTCCCCTCGGAATCGGGAAGGAAATGTCTAGGAGCGAACTCCTGCGAGACCGACTGCCAGGTCCGCGGCGAGGCGCGCGTTGTTTTCGGCGAGGGCCAGATTGGCGCGCACAGCCTGCCCTGATGTGTCACTGGCGATTTCTGTCAGCACGATCGGCGTGACGCTCGGCCCGCTCGCACCGCGGTTGGTTGCGGTCCGCAGCGCCCGGTCGATCGCCGCATTCATGACATCAGCATCCAGTGCCGCGTCGGCGGGAATCGGGTTGCAAACGAGCATGCCGCCGCCAATTCGTAGTCGGGCAGCCGCGACTCGGACGAGAACACGGAGTTCGTCGACGCGATGATTGAGCGAGATTCCACTCGTGCGCACGGTGAACGCGGGAAACTCGTCGCAGCGGAACCCGACGACCGGCACACCGAGCGTTTCGAGCATCTCCACGGTGCGTGGAAGGTCAAGGAATGATTTTGCACCCGCCGACACCGTCACCACGGGGTGTCGAGCGAGGGCGGGAAGGTCAGCGCTGACATCACCATGGTGCTCCGCACCGCGATGAACTCCGCCGATCCCGCCGGTGGCAAAGACGTGGATGCCCGCACGAGCAGCCAGAGCCAACGATGCGGATACCGTCGTCGCGCCGAAATCCCAGGCTTCGCCGAGCGCAATGGCGAGGTCACGTTCGGCTACCTTGCGCGCCGCGCCGAGGATTCGCTCCTGCTCGGATTCGGCGATGCCCACTCGTGCTGTGCCGTCGAGCACCGCAGTGAGCGCGGGGACTGCGCCGGTCGCACGAATCACACCCAGGCAGCGCACGAGCGCTTCGCCGTTGGCCGGTGACGGGAGTCCGAGGTTGGAAAAAATCGTCGATTCGAGGGCAACGATGGGACGACGCTCAGTGAGTGCATCGGCAACCTCTGGGGATATCCGAACGTCCATCAATCCTCCAGCGTTGCACCTGCGCGAACAACCACGCGGGCAGCCACGTCGTGTCCCGCCGTCACGCACGACTCGATGGTTCGTCCACGAGCCATCTCACCGAGGAATCCGGCGGCGAAAGCATCGCCTGCGCCGGTGCCGTCAACGACCGTGTCGACGGTCTGAAGGGCATACGACTGCTCCGGGTGATTCTCCCCGAAGACGATCACCGGGTGCGCGCCGTTCTTCACCACGACGATGCGTGATTCGAATAGTTGGGTCGGGTTGAGACCGATGGCGTCGGCTTCCATGCGCGTGCACAGCAGGACGTCGGGGCGGAGGCTGCCGAGCAGATCCGTGACGACCCCAATCCCGAGATCCGAGATGACCGTCACCGAGGAGAGGTCCACCGAGACGCGAATGTTTCGCCGTCTGGCATCGCGAACCATCTCGCGCGTCGTGGAGGCGAGAGGTTCATGGGAAAACGAGTAGAGCGGGAGGTGCAGCGTGTCCACGTCGTCGAGCCACGTTGAGTCGAACGTCGACAGGTTCGTTGCGTCACCGCGGTCGGTCAGCATCGTTCGAACTCCATCGGTCGTCGCCAGTACCACGATGCTTCCCGTTCGGCCACGGCGTTCGCCCCGCACGTCTACCGAACGTGCGGTGAGTTGACCAATGAGCGAATCGCCGAGCGGATCCGCGCCGACACAACCGACGAATCGCGCCCGCCCGTACAATTTCGCGGCGAAGTAGGCGACGTTTGCGGCGCTGCCGCCACGGCGACGCGCGATGGTCGCCGGAGTATCGCTATCGGATTGGATCTCGTCGTGCAATTGAACGACGACATCCTCGATGAGATCGCCAACCGCGCACAGCACGGTGCAACCGAAACTAGACCGAGAGCAGGTCGCGGGCGCCGGTGTCGCTCGAAGGGTGACGCAACTTGCTCATCGCGCGTGCCTCGATCTGACGGATGCGCTCACGAGTGAGATTGAAGGCCTCGCCAACTTCCTCGAGGGTTCGAGGCTCGCCGCGGTCGAGACCGAATCGCAACGCCAGGATCTCCCGTTCGCGCGGGTCGAGTGGTGCGAGCAAGCGGTTGATCTCCTCCGGCAACATCGCCGTTGCGGCGACCTCGAATGGAGACTCGACGGAGCGATCCTCCACCACGTCGCCGAGTTCGGCGTCGCCATCCTCACGCAAGGGCTCACTGAGCGAGAGCGGTTCGTTGGCGAAACGTAACGCCTCGGTGACTTTGTCCTCGGGCATCTCCACTTCGGCCGCCAGTTCGGCGAGCGTCGCTGGACGACCGAATTTCAACTCCAGGCGGGAGCGCGCCTTTTGCAGGCGGGCCAGTGTGTCGCCGGCATGGACTGGAAGGCGGATGGTGCGACCGGTATTGGCGATGCCGCGGGTGATTGCCTGTCGAATCCACCAGGTCGCGTAGGTGGA
>SXPW01000118.1 GCA_005793785.1 Actinomycetota bacterium
CGTGGCTCCGGGGGTGGGGGTAGAACCCACGACACAAGGATTAACAGTCCGTTGCTCTGCCAACTGAGCTACCCCGGAAAGGCTGTGTCAGGCTACTCGCACGGGCACCGCATCGTCGGTGGACTATTCGTCTTCCACGAACGAGCGCAGTCCGCTGTTGTTGTGTGGATGCCGCATGCGAGCGAGAGTCTTCTGCTCGATCTGGCGCACCCGTTCGCGGGTGATGTCCTCTTTCTCCGCAACCTCCTCGAGGGTGTGTTGCTTGCCGCTGAACTCCCCCAGTCCGAAGCGCATCGACATGATCCGCCGTTCACGCTCGGGGAGTCCGTCGAGGGACTTTTCGATTTGACTCACCAGCTCCCGCTGCACGGTCTCGTTGAGCGGATCGGCGGCATCCGGGCTGGCGAGGGTCTCTCCGACGGTGAGGTCGTCCACATCGACTCCGACCGGGGCGTCGAGGCTGGCGGTCGAGAGGGTGAGCTGCTGGATCTCGAAGAGTTTTTCCACCGTGATGTCGCATCGGGCGGCCACTTCCTCGGGAGTGGGATCTCGCTTCAGTTCGGCGGTGAGTTCACGCTCGGAACGCTGCACTCGATTGACGATTTCCATCATGTGCCCGGGAATTCGGATGTTGCGACCCTGGTCGGCCATCGCCCGGGTCATCGACTGGCGAATCCACCACGTTGCGTAGGTGGAGAACTTGAACCCCTTCTCGTAGTCGTACTTGTCGACGGCGTGCATGAGTCCGATGTTGCCCTCCTGAATCAGGTCGGACAGGTGCAGTTCCTTGCGGTCGTACCGACGAGCAATCGACACCACGAGGCGTAGGTTTGCTCGCACCATGCGGTCCTTCGCCTTCTCACCCGCCTTGATGGTCTCGCGCAACGTCTTGCGATCGCTGGCGGACAGTTTCGACTTGCCGTCCGATCGTGCGTCGTCGAGACGTTGCTGGGCCTTCTGTCCGTCCTTGACCGCCTTGCCGAGTGTTTTTTCCTCGGCAGACGTGAGCAGGGGAACCTGACCGATCTCGTTCAGGTATTGCCGAACGGTGTCGGGTGAATCGCCACCCGAGATCCTTGGTCCTCTCACGATGTTGTTACGCCTCGATCGCGGAGGTTACGTCGTACAGCCATGCCAATAGGTCCGCGACCACCGAGTCTGCCACATCTCGTCCGCTCAACTGCTCCACCTTCTGTTTGATGCCACGATCACGAGTGATGACATCCGGTGAAGTGTCGGCGACGCGGCGTGCCAATTCACGCCGTACCGCCGCCCGCAGAAGGTTGATGCCCTCCTTGCGTGGATCGGCTTGCGGCGAGACGTCGAAGACCTCCACCTGCGAGAGCAGTTCGAGCGCCTCGGGGTCGAGGTCGGCTTCTGCCTTCTCGTGGTCTCCGCGGTGGGCAAGGAGCGCCCGGAACACTCGCCGGTGTGCGTCGTTGGCGAACACTTCCTCGACCACCACTCCGGTGACATCGTCGAACTTGGCGAGCATCAACGCCAGGATGACGAACTCGGCGTTCTCGCGATTCGCAGTGGTCGTCACTCCGGACACTTCGTTGCGCGCGCGTGACGCCTCGAACTTTCGATCGACCTTTTGCACGATGTCATCGACCTGCTTCTTGTCGTTACCCCACAGTTGTTCGGCCACCTGGGTCGCGTAGTCACGCCGCACCATCACGTTGGGGTGCTCGTTGATGATCGCAACGGCGCGTTCGGCGACACGCACCTTGTCCTCGGTGGTTCCGATTCGGGCACCGTCCAGGACACGACGAACCCGGAACGCCATGAACGGCTCGGCGTTCTCGATCGAGTCGAGGAGTCCCTGCGGGTCGCTGTCTGCAAGTTCGCCCGGATCCTTGCCGCCCTTCAGTCGAGCCACGTTGACCCGTACGTCGATCTTCCGCTCCCACTCGTAGAAACGTTCGGCAGCCCCCTGCCCCGCTGCGTCCGCATCGAACGCCAACACGACGTTGTTGGCGAATCGCTTCATCAGTCGCACGTGATCCTCGGTGAGTGCCGTACCGCAGGTGGCCACGGCCCGCGAGAAACCCGCCCGATGGAAACCGATCACGTCGGTGTAGCCCTCGCACACCACGATCTGGTCCGCCTTCACCACGTCGGATTTCGCCCAATTGAGTCCGTACAGCGTCTTTGACTTCGTATAGATCTTGGACTCCGCCGAGTTCTTGTACTTGGCCGGATCCGTGCTGTTCGGCAGGATTCGACCGCCGAACGCCACCGCTTCGCCGGAGTCCTTGAAGATGGGGAACATCACTCGAGCACGAAACGAGTCCTGGAGACGTCCCCGACTGTTGGTGAACGCAAGACCACAGTCGCTCAACATGTCCGCTGTCGCGCCGAGTTCGGTTGCCAACGCGTCCCACGCATCGGGAGCCCATCCGAGTCGGAACTGTCGGGCGATATCTCCACTCAGGCCACGTTGGCGCAGATACTCACGGGCGTCCTTCGCATCGGCCGCGGTGAGCAACCGCTGGTGGTACCACTCGACGGCTCGTTCCATGAGTTCGAACAGTTGCTTGTTCCGCTGTCGATCGCGCGAGGGTCCACCCGTCGTGTAGGTGATGGTGATTCCGGCCTTGGCCGCCAAGTGTTCGATGGCACCGACGAAGTCGAGTCGCTCGACCTCTTGCACGAACTTGAAAACGTCGCCGGAGGCCCCGCAGCCGAAACACTTGTACCGACCCGTCTCGTCACGAACGTTGAAGGAGGGTGTCTTTTCTCCGTGAAACGGACACAGCCCGAGAAAGTTGCGACCCGCCCGTTTGAGACCCACGTAGTTCGAGATGACCGAAGAGATGGGTTGGGCGGCGCGGACCCGTTCGACGTCGTCCTCGGAGATGGCCACGCGCGGAAGACTAGTTGCGGGGTTGAGTGAAGCCCTTGCGCTTGTTGGCGAGGATGGAGGCGACGACTCCCGTCGTGAGGAAGAGCACGATGATGGCGAGCGAGATCACCACCGGAATGTGGAATCCGCGCCAGGCAACGGTCATCTTCGCACCGACATAAATGAGGAGTGCCGAGATGGTGTGCGGCATGTACACGAAACGTTCGCGCATGTCCGAGAGCAGGAAGTACAGCGCCCGCAATCCAAGGATCGCCCATGCATTCGAGGCGAACACGATGAACTGTTCGCGGCTCACGGCCAGCACCGCAGGTACGGAGTCGACGGCGAAGATCACGTCGGTGACTTCCACGATCACCAGCACTGCGAGGAGCGGGGTCGCGAACCGTTTGCCATCGATCTTCGTGAACATCTTCTGACCGTCGTAGTGGTCGACCGACGGTACGAAACGTCGGAAGAGTCGCATGGTGGCGGTGTCGTTGGGGTTCGTTTCCTTGTCCTTGCCACTCACGATCTTCCAGCCGGTGTAGATGAGGAAGAGTCCAAAGACGAGGAGCAGGATCTTGAACCGATTGATGACGGCGGTTCCAACGAAGATGAATATGAATCGGAAGACGAGGGCTCCGAAGATTCCCCAGAACAACGTCCGATGCTGGTACTGCCGTGGAACCGCGAAATGCGAGAAGATGATTGCCCACACGAACACGTTGTCGACCGAGAGACTTTTTTCGATGAGGTAGGCACTGAGGTATTCCACGGCCGCCGGCCCCGCTTCGCCCTGCCCGGCGAACATTGCAGCGATGACGCCGGTGAACGCAAGACCGAGTCCGATCCAGATCGCGCTCTCGATTGCCGCCTCACGAATTTCCACCACGTGGGCCTTGCGATGGAAGACGAGCAGGTCAACCATGAGCGCCGCCGCAATGACACCAACGAGCATCGGCCATCCCCAGGCGGGCACGTCGACGCTCACGAAATTGCCCGACTCGGAGGTAGCACCAACCAGCGCAGAGATGATCGGGGGGATCACGATGCCTTCATCGTAGTTGGGAGAGCAGGATGCATTCGCGGTTCAGCGCGTGCGATTTTTGACACCACCGATGACCGCTTGCGCGGCAGCGAGACGCGCGATCGGCACCCGATACGGCGAGAAACTCACGTAGTTCAATCCCGCTCGATTAAATAACTCAATCGACTCCGGATCGCCGCCGTGTTCGCCGCACACTCCGAGTTTGAGTTTGCGCTTCGTCTTCCGACCGCGTCTTGCGGCCAACTCGACCAGTTCGCCGACTCCCGATTGATCGATCGTGTCGAAAGGATTCCTTGGTAATAGTCCGAATTTCAGATACGCCGGCACCAGTCGGCTTTCAACGTCGTCCCGACTGAAACCAAAGGTCATCTGCGTGAGGTCGTTGGGTCCGAAACTGAAGAAGTCGGCATGGGCGGCGAGTTCGTCGGCGCGCAGTGCGGCCCGCGGCGTTTCGATCATCGTGCCGATGGTGACCTTGGGTCGCTTGGGCCGACCGGTCCGTTTCGTTCCCGGCACGACGCGTGGTGCCCCCGTGAACTCTCCGAGCACGCCCTCGACCCAGCCGCGCGCCATCGCCAGTTCGTCGTCGGTGACGACGAGCGGGATCATCACTTCGATGATTGGTTCGAGGCCCTCGCTCGCCACCTGATCGGCGGCTTCCATCAGCGCTCGCACCTGCATGGCATACAGACCCGGTTTCAGCACACCGAGTCGAACGCCGCGAGTTCCCAACATCGGGTTCACTTCGGACCACTCCCGTGCGGCGTGGAGAAGTTTCGACTCCTGCGAGGTGAGTCCGGTCGTCGCTCGTTGCACTTCGAGCTCGTGCACGTGCGGAAGGAATTCATGGAGCGGTGGATCGAGGAGTCGCACGGTCACCGGTAGCCCACTCATCTCGCGCAGGATGCCGATGAAGTCGTCGCGCTGGGCCGCGCGAAGTTCCTCGAGCGCCGTAAGTTCCTCGGCGGGCGATTCGGCAAGGATCATTCGTCGCACCACCGGGAGACGCTCGGCGGTGAGGAACATGTGTTCCGTTCGACACAAGCCGATGCCTTCCGCTCCGAACTTGCGGCCCATCGCCGCATCATTGCTGGTGTCGGCGTTGGTCCGCACCTCGAGTTTTCCCTTGCGAACCTCGTCAGCCCACTTGAGGATCGTGTAGAACTCGGGCGGGGGCGTCGCCTCGACCAAGTCCAATGCGCCGAGCATGACGTCTCCACTCGCACCGTCGAGCGAAATGGTGTCGCCTTCGCGTACCACCACTTGACCCACGACGAATCGCCGTCCGTCGATCTGCATCGCGTCGGCACCCACCACGGCCGGTGTTCCCCAGCCGCGCGCCACCACCGCGGCGTGACTGACGAGTCCCCCGCGAGCGGTGAGGATGCCCTCGGCGGCCATCATGCCGTGCACGTCCTCGGGACTGGTTTCTCCGCGAACCAGGATGACGGGTTCTCCCCGTTTTGCAGCTGCGGCTGCATCGTCGGCGGTGAAGTACACCTTCCCGACCGCAGCACCGGGCGAAGCCCCCAAACCTTTGACGATCGGCGTAGTGGTCGTTCGAAACTGCGGGTGCAACACGGCGTCCAGGTGCGCGGACGTGACGCGCATCAATGCTTCCTTCTTGGAGATTTTCCACGAGCGCTTGCCCTTGCCACCGGGCGAAACCATGTCCACCGCCATGCGCAGGGCCGCTGCGCCGGTGCGTTTGCCCACTCGGGTTTGCAACATCCACAACTTGCCGTCCTCGATCGTGAACTCGGTGTCGCACATGTCCTTGTAGTGGTGTTCCAACTTGGCGAAGATGTCGAGCAACTGCACGTGGACGTCGGGGAAATGTCGGTGGAGCGCCGTGAGGTCCTCGGTGTTGCGGATGCCGGCCACTACATCCTCGCCCTGGGCATTGACGAGGAAGTCGCCGTACGGCTCGTTCTCCCCCGTTGCCGCATTGCGTGTGAAGCCGACCCCGGTGCCCGATCGGGAGTTTCGATTGCCGAACACCATTGCCTGGACGTTCACTGCGGTACCGAGGTCGTGACTGATCTTCTCCCGAATTCGGTACGCGACCGCGCGGGCGCCGTTCCACGAACGAAACACGGCCTCGATCGCGCCGCGCAATTGCTTGGCGGGATCCTGCGGGAAGTCCTTGCCGGTGACGCGCTTGACCTCGGTCTTGTAGTGCTCGCACAACTCCCGCAGCGTCGAGGCGGGAAGTGCCGAGTCGTGCTCGACGCCATTGGACGACTTCGCCGATTCGTAGGGACCCTCGAAGAGATGACCGTCGATCCCCAGCACGATGCGCCCGTACATGGCGATGAATCTTCGATAACTGTCGTAGGCGAATCGCTCGTCATTCGTCGACGTAGCAAGGCCGACGACGCTCCGGTCGTTGAG
>SXPW01000119.1 GCA_005793785.1 Actinomycetota bacterium
CCCGCGTTGGAGGACGGCCGTCGCGTGGAGGTGTCGCTGCCGATTCGCAACGTCAATCGCAGCGTCGGCACCATGCTCGGCAGCCGACTCACTCGCGCCTGGGGCGGAGCGGGTCTTGCCGACGACACCATCACGTTGCGCTTCGCGGGCTCGGCTGGGCAATCGTTCGGGGCGTTCCTACCGCGCGGAATAACACTGCACCTCGAGGGCGACGCCAACGACTACCTCGGCAAGGGTTTGTCGGGTGGGCGAATCGCCGTGCGACCCGACCGCCGATCCACCTTTGCCGCCGAGCACAACGTGATTGCCGGCAACGTCATCGGCTACGGCGCCACGAGCGGCGAAATCCACCTGCGTGGCGTGGTGGGCGAGCGCTTCTGCGTACGCAACTCGGGTGCCACCGCGGTGGTCGAGGGTGTCGGCGATCATGGTTGTGAATACATGACCGGTGGGCGAGTGCTGGTGCTCGGAACCACGGGACGCAACTTCGCCGCAGGAATGTCGGGCGGCATCGCTTACGTGCTCGATGACGCTGGCGACTTCGCCTCGCGCGTCAACACCGAACTGGTCGACATCGTCCCGCTCGATGAAGACGACCGCGAGTGGCTGCGGGCAACATTGCAGCGACACTGCGAACTCACCGACTCCGCCGTCGCCGCCCGTTTGCTCGGTTCGGCCGATCCGTTCGTGAACGTTCGCAAGATCCTCCCGCGTGACTATGCGCGAGTGCTGCGAGTCATCGCCGACGCGCGTGCGGCGGGTCTGGACGACGCGGCGACATCGCAACGAATCATGGAGAGCGTCAATGGGTGAGCCCACCGGATTCCTGAAGTGGGGTCGTACCACGCCGAAGCGTCGACCCATCCCCGTGCGCGTGGCCGACTGGCGCGAGGTGTACGAACCGTTCGATGGCGGCAAGTTGCGCGAGCAGGCGGGACGGTGCATGGATTGCGGCATTCCGTTCTGCAACAACGGTTGCCCACTCGGCAACCTCATCCCCGATTGGAACGACCTCGTGTATCGCGACCACTGGCGCGATGCCATCGAACGACTGCACGCCACCAACAACTTCCCCGAGTTCACCGGTCGTCTCTGTCCGGCACCGTGCGAATCGGCGTGCGTGCTCGGCATCAACTCCGATCCCGTCACCATCAAACAGGTGGAGGTGGAGATCATCGACCGCGCCTGGCGCGAGGGCTGGGTGACGCCGCAGGTGCCGAGCGTTCGCACTGGCCACCGGGTCGCGGTGATCGGTTCGGGTCCGGCCGGTTTGGCAGCCGCGCAACAACTCACCCGCGCGGGGCATGAGGTGCTCGTGCTTGAGCGGGCCGACCGCATCGGTGGGCTCTTGCGTTACGGCATTCCCGAGTTCAAGAGGGAGAAGCAGCACATCGAGCGTCGCGTCGAACAGATGCAGGCCGAGGGAACCGAGTTCCGCACCAACGCCATCGTCGGTGAGAACGTCGACATCGAGATCCTGCGAGCGACGCACGATGCCGTCGTGTTGGCCTGCGGTGCGACGGCCTGGCGCGACCTGCCCGTGCCGGGGCGGAATCTGCGCGGCATCCACCAGGCAATGGAATACCTGCCGATCGCCAACAAGGTACAAGAAGGCGACTTCACCGAACCCGGCATCAGCGCCGCCGGCAAGCACGTGGTGATCATCGGCGGTGGCGACACCGGCGCCGACTGCCTCGGCACGGCGCACCGACAGGGTGCGGCGTCGGTGACGCAGTTGGAGATCATGCCCCGTCCTCCCGAGGTACGCGACGGCGACAACCCGTGGCCGCAGTGGAGTTTGGTGTACCGCACCTCGTCGGCCCACGAAGAGGGTGGTGAACGCGTCTTCAGCGTGTCGACGGAGGAGTTCCTCGGCGACGACCACGGCAACGTGCGTGCGCTCGTGCTCAACGAAGTTCGACTCGCGAACGGCAAGTTCACGCCGGTGCCCGGGACGCGCACCGAACTGCGGGCCGATCTCGTCCTGCTCGCGCTCGGATTCGTCGGACCAGAGAAGGGTTCGTGGCTCGACCAGTTGGGCGTGTCGCTCGATGCGCGCGGCAACGTGGCACGCACCGACGACTATCGCACCAACGTGGATGGCGTGTTCGTCGCAGGCGACATGGGTCGCGGCCAGAGCCTCATCGTGTGGGCGATCGCCGAAGGCCGTGCCGCTGCGGCGGCGGTCGACAAGTTCCTCATGGGTGCGTCGTCGTTGCCTGCGCCGATTGCTGCATCCGCTCGCCCGCTCTCGTAGCGTAAACTCGCTTCAATGCGATATCGCTGGTTCGTTCTTGCCGTCGTGCTGACGGCTTGCGGTGTGGATGCCGCGGGTTCGGCCACCACGATCGTGCCGATCGGTCCCACCGACTTTGCCACCATTCCACCCGCGGTCACCACCATCGCTCCGGTCGTCACCACGTTGCCGCCGGGTGCGGTTGGCGTCGAACAGATCTACGTGGTGCAGGCGGGAGACTCACCGATCAAGGTGGCGAGCGCCTTCGGCATCTCGGTGGACCAATTGCTCTCCTGGAATGGTCTCATCTCCACGTCGCAATTTCCGTATCCGGGTCGTCAATTGAAGATTCCGCCGAGCGCCCAGGTAACGGTGAACCAGACGCAACAGACCGTGGTCGCCAACCCGGTCGGCAAGCCCGGGTGCGGCAATCGCCCGGCGGGTACCTACGAGGTACAGGCGGGGGATTCGTTCTCCGCCATTCGCAAGAAGTTCTGTGTGTCGGTGACTGCGTTACTCGCCGCCAACCAGTGGCCGAGTTACAACGTGTTCTTGTATCCGGGGATGAAGATCAACATCCCCGCTGCCGGCAGCTGATCGGTCACGTTCGGCGCACGTTGATTGCGCGCGGAGAATCGTCCTAGCGAGCGGTGGTGCGAAACCGCGAGCGGCGATCGTGACGCTCGAGCGCGAGCGCGATCAACTCGTCGAGGAGTGCGGGATACGTGAGCCCGGAGGCCTGCCACAACTTCGGATACATCGAAATCGGTGTGAAACCCGGAATCGTGTTGATCTCGTTGCACAGGAATCCGCGACCCGACCCACCGTCGGCCCGCCGTTCTTCGAGGAAGAAGTCGACCCGCGCCATGCCCTCGGCCCGAACTGCGCGAAACACGCGTAGTGCCATGTCGCGAACGGCGTGTGCCTGCGACTCGCTCAACGGAGCGGGCACCAACAACTTGGCGCCGTCACCGATGTACTTGTCCTCGTAGTCGTAGAACTCCCGACCCGGGACGATCTCGCCCGCCACGGACGCCCTCGGCTCGCGATTACCGAGCACCGCAACCTCGATCTCGCGACCGGTGATCGCCTCTTCCAGCAACACCCACTCGTCGTACGTCAACGCCGCTCGTGCGGCGACGACCGCCTCGTCGAGTGATTTGGCTTTGGTGACACCCACCGACGAACCCATGTTGGCGGGCTTCACGAAGAGTGGAAGGCCGAGTCGTGCCACAGCCGTGGCGATCGCGCGACCTCCGACGACGTCGTCCTCGCGCAACGCCACGAAATTCGGTTGGGCGATTCCCTCGGCGGACAACACTCGCTTGGTGGTGGTCTTGTCCATCGACACTGCGCTGCCCAGTACGCCGGCACCCACGTAGGCCACGTGCGCGAGGTCCAACATGCCCTGTACGGTGCCGTCCTCGCCCATCGGACCGTGCAACAAGGGGAGTACCACGGTGCGCGCAGCGCCTGCGCCGCCGATTGTCGCGCCAGTGTCGCTGGCCGCCGTGCGCGCGGCACTCGCGATGACTTCGCCCAACGATGACGCACGCCCGGATGCCTCGAGTCGTTCGGGTAACGCGTCGCGACCGCGCGCCAACGCCGCCATGGCGCCCTCCGCCAACATCCATTCACCGCTGCGGGAAATCGCCACCGTGGTCACGTCGTACCGTTCGGGGTCGAGCGCGCGCAACACGTGGGCCGCTGTCACGCAACTCACGTCGTGTTCGGCCGATTCGCCACCGAAGATGACGATCACATGGGTGCGCGAACGCGAAGTCACTCGTCTCCACGGTACTTGCCTCGTAGAATCATCGTTCGCATGCGCTTCATGGCAACCGACGTTGCTCATGCCGTCGGTGGTCGTCTCATCGGCAAGAATGCACACCTCTCCGGTGCATCGTTCGATTCGCGCACGTTGACGATGGGCCAACTGTTCGTGCCGATCATCGCCGAACGCGACGGTCACGACTTCATCGGCGACGCGCTCTCACGTGGCGCGGGCGCGTACCTCACGTCGCGCGACCATGACGACGGGCGCAGTGACGACCGTGCCGTATCGGGCGGTTCCCCGCGCGGAACGGCGATCGCCGTACCCGACACCCTCGAAGCACTGCGTCAACTCGGACGCTTCGCGCGTGACACGCTCGCCGACCGAGTGCAACATCGCGTGGTGGGTATCACCGGATCGGTCGGCAAGACCACCACGAAGGACCTCGCCGCCGCCGCGATCGGCTCGGCACTGCGAGTCGCC
>SXPW01000120.1 GCA_005793785.1 Actinomycetota bacterium
AGTCCTTCGAACACACTGCCATCCGCCAGCACCAGAAGTGCGGGTTGCCTCGCGCTCATCGCTGAGCGACTCCTTCCAACACCGTGGCGGTGCCGTTGTACAGCGTGTGCCGAACCTTCCCGCGCAGGGACATTCCAACGAACGGCGTATTGCGGCTCTTGCTCACGAGCGAATCAGGAGACACCGTCCACGACGCAGCGGGATCGAACACGACGAGATTCGCCGGTGCTCCGACTTCGACGTCGCGACCGTGACGGTCCGAAATCCCGGCGATGCGCGCCGGATGTATGGACATGATGCGCACGAGATGTTCGAGGTCGATGTTCAGGACTCCGAGTGTGACTCCGAGCGCGGTTTCGAGTCCCACCATGCCCGGCGGTGCCTGGTCGAGGGCGAGTTCCTTGTCGCGCCGCGGATGCGGTGCGTGATCGGTGGCGAGTGCATCGATGGTGCCGTCCAGCACACCGGCGCGCAGGGCGGCGATGTCCGCGTGCGAACGCAATGGCGGATTCACCTTGAACACCGTGTCGAACGTGCTCAACCGCGAATCGTCGAGCGAGAGGTGATGGGGCGTCACCTCGGCGGTGACTGGGAGACCATCGCGTTTGGCAGCTCGAACGAGTTCCACGCTGCGTGCCGTCGAGAGATGCAAAAAGTGCACGCGTGCACCGGTGAGTCGGCACAACTCGATGTCCCGATACACCATGAGTTCCTCCGCGATCGAGGGCCAACCCGGGAGGCCCAGCGTGGTGCAACACGGACACTCGTTCATCACCGCACCCTTGGTGAGACTCGCCACTTCGCAGTGTTGGGCCAGGGTGATGTCGAGTCCCTTTGCATATTCCATCGCTCGACGCATCAGCAGATCGTCCTGGACTCCGTTGCCGTCGTCGGTGAAGATCCGCACTCCTGCCGTGGCCAGTTCGGCCATCGGCGCCAGTGCCTCACCCTTGCGGCCGAGCGTGATGCACCCACTGGGAACCACCTCCAGGATTCCGGCACGTCGACCTTGCTCACGAACGAAATCGATCACGGCGACGCTGTCCTGCGCCGGATCGGTGTTCGGCATCGCCACGAGCGCGGTGTAGCCGCCCATCGCACCGGCACGACTCCCGGTTTCGATCGTCTCGGCTTCCTCCTTGCCGGGTTCGCGGAGATGAGCGTGAAGGTCGACGAACCCCGGCGCGACGACGCAGTCCGTTGCATCGATCGTCGTACCGCCCGCGATTCGCTCCCCCACCTCGACGATGACGCCGCGCTCGATTGCCACTTCGCCTCGCCGCTCCCCCTGCGAGTCGACGATCGTGCCACCCTTCAACACCACTCGTTCCGTCGACGCAGCCGAGCCGACGGTCACGATGCCACCTGTGCAAGGTGGGAGGCGGACGACTCGCCAGCCAGCAGGTCGAACAACACCGCCATGCGTACCGACACACCGTTCGACACCTGCTGGTGAATCAGCGAGTTGGCGATCGTCGATGGGTCCACCATCATCTCGACACCACGGTTCATCGGACCGGGATGCATCAACACCGCGTGTTGCGGAAGCTTGGCCACTCGTGTGGTGTCGAGACCGAACGTCTCGGCATACTCACGCAGGTTGGGCACGTGGCCCTGCGCCATCCGCTCGCTTTGTAGACGCAACATGTACAGGATGTCCGTCTCCCCGAGCATCGGATCGAGACGATGCGACACCTCGACGGGCCAATGTGACACATCCGGTGGCAGCAAGGTGGGTGGCGCCACGAGAACGACCCGCGCGCCGAGCATGGCGAAAGCGGCGATGTTGCTCCTCGCAACGCGACTGTGCTTGATGTCGCCGACGATGGTGAGCGTGAGCCCGTCGAATCGTTCCCGACGCAGGGCTTGTCGCACCGTGAAGCAATCCACGAGCGCCTGGGTCGGATGTTGGTGCCACCCATCACCGGCGTTCACCACCGAAGCCGACGTCCATTCGCTGATCTGCCACGGGATTCCCGTCGATTTGTGTCGCACGACGAAGGCGTCCACACCCAGGTCGGTGATGGTTTCGACCGTGTCGCGCAAACTCTCACCTTTGTTCACGCTCGAGGTGGACACACTGAACGTCATCGTGTCGGCAGAAAGGCGTTTCGCCGCGGTCTCGAAGGAGAGTCGCGTTCGCGTCGAGTCCTCGAAGAACAGGCTCACCACCGTTCGTCCCCGCAGTGCCGGCACCTTGGGCACCGGACGGCTGTTCACCTCCACCATGTGGTTGGTGAGATCCAACAATCGAACTAGTCCCTCGTAGCCGAGTTCGTCGATACTCCGGAGATGCTTCACGAGGCACCCCGGGTCTCGTCGTCGACCTCCGTTTGCGTGGTGCGGGTGACCACGACACCTTCCTTGGTTGCGCGAACGTCGTCGCTGACGTGCGTCGGCAAGTTCTTCCCGACGTAGTCCGGTCGAATGGGAAGCTCGCGATGGCCCCGGTCGACGAGCACGGCAAGTTGTACGGCGCGTGGCCGTCCGAACGTGTTGATTCCCTCCAACGCAGCACGCACCGTTCGCCCGGTGAAGAGCACGTCATCGACGAGCACGACGGTCGCCCCGTCCACGGGGAAATGGATTCGGCTGATTGCGCCGGGCACCACGGGTCGAATTCCGATGTCATCGCGATACATGCTCACATCGAGATAGCCGAGCGGGATCTGGTTCGACGGCTGGATACTCCGCAACGACTCAACGATGGCTTCGGCGAGCCAGGCCCCGCCACGCTGCAATCCGACGATGGCTATACCGTCGCGACCGTGTTGCCGTTCGACGATTTCATGAGCGATGCGAGTGACGGCCCGTTTGACGTCGTCGGCCGACATCACTGTGTTGCTCACCGGTTTCTCCTGCCGTGTGAGCCTCACGGGACTCACTTCACGGTTGCTTCAGCGTACTCGTCGGTAGACCGTCCACCAGTCATTGCCGTACACCACGTCGAACGCACCACTCTCCAACGACCAATCCGAGGCGGTTTCACCCTCCGGATTCCGCGGGAGAACGACATACTGCACCTCGTCGGCAAAGGGCAGGCGATCACCCTTGGCGAACACGTTCGGACCATAGAGGACCCGTCGAAACGGTACGGGAAACGCATAGATCCGTTCGCGACGCGCCATGTGCGCAGTCAGGGTGTGGAACGCCGAGACCACGGCATCGGCGGGAATCTGGTCCATTGCGTCGTGGGCGGCAGTCACTGCCGGGTGGCTCGGTGACCACGAGGGATACTCCACGCGCATGAACGGCAATGGAGTCCACATCGCGGCACAGACCACGCTGCACGCCAACAACGCGGACACGAGCCAGGTACGCAGGTGTGTTGCCACCCTCGACACCGCGTACACCGAGCCCCCCACCACGATGGGCACGAACTGCACGGCGTAGTGGTATTCGATCTGATGCTGGTACCAGAACGTGCTCACCAGATTGGAGGCGAGTGGCAACGTCCCGAGCAAGACCACCTCTGGCCGAAGCAGGACGAGGAAGCCGGCAGGTGCCAGCAACTGCACGACGTACCACGGGCGTTCACCGCCGACGAGGTGGCGGAGCACCTTGTCCGGGCGCGTGAACGTCGTGCGCAACAATCCACCGAATCCGCCGAACGGGAGCCGCCACTCGTTGCGATATGGGACGCCGACGATTCCGCGCATCACGACGAACAGCAGGAGAAAGCCGATCCACGCCGACAAAGCGATGGTGAGCAAGCCGATCCTGCGGTCACGGCGAATCGTCACCCATGCGCCGAGGGACATGACGAAGAGTGCCGTGTCCTCCTTGACCATGAGGATGAGGACGACCGCCATCGCGTACTGCATCCAGCGATACGACACTGCCGCGTACAGCACCCACGCAATGAGTGGTGCCAATGCGGCATCGGGGTGGAAATTTTCCAAACCCGTGTAGGTGAGGGCGGGATGCAACAGGTACGCGAGCACCGCAGCACACGACATCGGCTGGGAACCAAGGAGGTGTTTCGACAACTTCCATATCGGCAGCGCGCCACTCGCGAGCACTGCCGCCTGCACCACGAAGAGGAGTCCGGTGGATCCGAACAACCAATAGAGCGGCACGAGAGGCAAGAGGATGAACGACGTGTGGTCGCCGAACAGATTGCGACCCATCAGCGTCACGAACGGCGCCTTCCCCTGCGACAACAACCAGACGCCCTGGTCGTACAAACCGAAGTCGTACGCCGAGGTGCCCAACCCGAAGTGGCTCCGAGTCGTTCGTAGCGCCAGCCACATGCCGTACAGGAGGCTGCTGCAAAAAGCCGCCGTGTGCCACACGGTCACCTGTGACCATCTACGGTGCACCGCCGCCAGCGTCTCGCGCAGGTCGACCGCCATAGACGAGTTCTAGTCGGTGGAGGGTGTGCCACCGCGCGTCGATCGCGCGATCGCTGAAAGGATCCCGTTGACGAAACGACCCGAATCGTCCGTCCCGTATCGCTTCGCCAGGCCCACGGCTTCGTTGATCACCACGGCGGTCGGAGTGTCCGGTCGGCCGAGCAACTCGAACGTCCCGACGCGCAATACGTTTCGATCGGTGGTCGCCATTCTTTCGATGGACCATGCGTGACTGTGTTCGGACAGCAGTTGGTCGATTCGCTCTCGAAGCCTCGTCACGCCTTCGATGAGGAGCAGCGTCAGCGCATCGAGCGGAACCTGGATTCGCTCGACGACTTCGCTCGGTGCACACGACCGAACGTCGGCTTCGAACAGGATGTTCAATGCCCGTTCGCGGGCGTCGGAACGCGGGTCGAAGTCGCGGTTCCAGTCGACGTCATCGTCCGACGGAATGCTCGTCACTGCGTTGGCTCGGGCCGACTCAGACGCGTGTCACGTAGTCACCCGTGCGGGTGTCGACTTTGACTCGGTCTCCGATGTTGATGAAGAGCGGCACTTGGATGACCTTGCCGGTTTGCAGGGTTGCCGGCTTGCGGGCGCCCGAGACGCGGTCGCCCTGAATCCCGGGTTCGGTCTGGGTGATGGTGAGTTCGACCGATGCCGGAATCTCCACCGCGACGATTTCGTTGCCGAAGAGTGCGATCTGTGCGGTTGCCGACTCGACGAGGTAGTCGGCGGCGTCCCCGAGTGTGACGGGTTGGATGTTGATCTGTTCGTAGGTGTCGGTATCCATGAAGACGAACTCTTCGCCCTCCTTGTACAGGAATTGCATGTCGCGACGATCGATGATCGCCTGCTCGACGCGTACGCCCGCGTTGAAGGTTCGCTCGATGACCGCACCCGTGCGAACGTTTCGCAACTTGGTTCGCACGAACGCTCCACCCTTGCCTGGCTTCACGTGCTGGAACTCGACGACGCTGAACAGACCCTTGTCCAACTCGAGGGTGAGACCGTTCCTTAGTTCGTTGGTGC
This sequence comes from Actinomycetota bacterium, assembly GCA_005793785.1. GTDB lineage: Bacteria > Actinomycetota > Acidimicrobiia > Acidimicrobiales > Ilumatobacteraceae > F1-60-MAGs027. The sequence goes on from SXPW01000120.1 coordinate 5,388, forward strand.
TAATTGCAGGCACGAGAGATCCTTTGGTGATTCGGTGAGTATGACGCAGCCGGTGTCGGTGACGACCACGAGGTCTTCGATCCGCACTCCGCCGAGGCCTTCACGATAGACGCCGGGTTCCACGGTTACCACCTCGCCCGACTGCAGCGGCTCGGTCACCGCGGTACGCACCCACGGCTGTTCGTGAATCTGCAGCCCGACGCCGTGACCGGTGGAGTGGATGAACTCTGCACCGAGTCCCGCTCCGTCGATGACATCGCGGCAGCGCTTGTCCACCTCTCCCGCAGCCACACCGGCCCGAACGGCGGCGAGTCCGGCGAGTTGCGACTCACGCGTCACGTCGTGCATTCGGCGGAGTGCCGGATCGACGTCGCCAATCAGGTAGGTGCGCGTCATGTCGGAGTGGTAGCCGTCCACGAGTGCACCGACGTCGATGACCACGAGATGCCCCTCCTCGATCACCGTCGAAGTTGGTCGGTGGTGGGGTCGTGCACCATTCGCTCCGGTCGCCACGATGGTGTCGTAGCTCGGCCCATCCGCGCCGTGGCGCCGCATTCGGTACTCGAGCTCGTCGCGTACGTCGCGCTCCGTCGGACGATCCACCATCATCGGGGCCACATCCGCGAGTGCGGAGTCGGTGCATGCAGCGGCACGCTTGATTCGCGCGATTTCCGCCGCGGACTTGCGACGCCGAAATTGCTGCACGACACCCGCCATGGAGACGAGTGGGATTCCAGATTGTGCCGTGATCGTCTCGAACTGTGCGTGGGTCACTTCCGCCGGATCGACGCCGATTGCCGACGCAGCCTTCAGACAATCGTCGAGCGCCGTGCGAAGCGAGCCGGCGTTGCTTCCGACGACCACCCGTGCGGAGGCGCCCGACGCGGAGATCTGGTGGCGAGCCTGCTCTCCGTACCGACCATCGGTGATCAGCACCATCTCGTCGGGCATGACGACGAGCGTGCCCGCCGAACCTGTGAAGCCGGTCAGCCACCGGATGTTGTGCAGATCA
>SXPW01000121.1 GCA_005793785.1 Actinomycetota bacterium
GCCCAGCGAATCATCTCACTGACGGGATCGACTTCACCGATTCAGCGCGTTTCTTATGAAGAAAGGTACGGAAAGGGTTTCGAGGATACGAAGCGCCGTGTTCCCGATGTTCGACGCGCTGCGCAACGTCTCGGCTTCGTTGCGTCGACTTCGCTTGATGACGGTTTGACTCGGACGCTGCAGTGGTGGCGGGCAACGCACACATGATCCACGTCGTCCACGTGATCACGCGGACCAACATCGGCGGACCTTCGGTGATGCTCGTCGATCTCATCAACGAGGGTGACCACGAACGGTTCCGTCACACGGTGATACGTGGAGCAACCGCAAACAACGAGGGCGACTACCTCGTCGACCACCCAATCTCCGGCGACGTCATCACCTTGCCGAGTCTCAAACGATCGTTGGGCGTGTTCAACGAACTTCGGTCGCTCTTTCAGGTGGTGCGATTTTTGCGTCTCATTCGGCCGGACATCGTGCACACGCACATGGCCAAGGCGGGAGTCGTTGGACGCTGCGCCGGGCTCATTGCACGTGTGCCGGTTCGCATCCACACGTTCCACGGCCATCTCTTCCACGGGTACTTCTCTCCATTTCTCGGGAGAGTGGTTGCCTTCGCTGAACGAGCGTGCCAACGATTCACCACATTCTCGCTGGTGGTGGGGGAAGCGACACGACGCGACCTGCTTGCTGCAAATATCGTGAACGATTCCACTTCGGCAGTGGTGCTCCCTGCCGCAAAGCGACTCGATCGTGGGGATCCGATGGTCGCTCGAAAGGAGCATGGAGTGCCAGTCGACAGGATCGTCGTCGGATTCGTCGGCAGGCTGACGGACATCAAACGCCCTGACCGGTTCTTGAACCTCGCCCGGGAACTGCCGGATGCACACTTCGTAATCTTCGGCAACGGTCCTCGAAACGACTCGGTCCGTGACGAAGCCTCGCGAATGGACAACGTCACGGTGGTCGACTTCTCCACCGACCTCGCCTCCGTCTTTGGTTCAATCGATCTCATGGTGCTGACGAGTGAAAATGAAGGCGTTCCGTTGTCGCTCATCGAGGCCGCCAGCGCCGGCATACCGGTGGTGTCGTTCGATGTCGGTGGAGTGTCGGAAATCGTCGAGGACGGTGTCACCGGACTGCTCGTCCGCGACGAGGTGTCCCTACACGCTGCGGTCTCCCGCTTGGTGCAGGATTCCGTGCTCCGACGAACATTCGGCACGAAGGCAAGACACGACATTCACAATCGTTTTTCACTGCAGAACTACCTTGCAATTCACGAAGGACTGTATACGCGATTGGTGACGCGCTACAGGCGGTGACGGTGCTCCGTCGGAGCGCCACCCGCATTGACCGCGTCAAAAACCGAAATACCTCGTGATTCGAGTTGCGTAAGCGGCCAATCGCCACCCACCAAGACCGCGACGAGATCCACCTCGGCCGACGCGACGTCGTCGAGCGAGAGTGAGATCAGGGTGCCCGCAGTACCCCGAACCTCTGGTACGTGGGGATCGCAGTAGCTGACGGTCGCACCACGTTGACGGAGGAGTTCCATTACGTGAATCGCCCGCGAATTGCGAATGTCGCTCACGCCACGCTTGAATGCGGCGCCCAAACATAGAATGCGGGCTCCGCGCAACGAGATGGACTTCTCGTTCAAGACGTCCTGCATGCGAGAAATCGCGTACGCCGCCATCTGGTCGTTGATATCCGCAGCAAGTTCGATGAATCGCGTTTGGAAGTCGAATTCGCGGGCCTTCCAGGACAGATAGAACGGATCCACCGGAATGCAATGTCCGCCGGGGCCAATTCCGGGATAGAACGCTTGAAAACCGAATGGTTTGGTGGCAGCAGCGTCAATGACGCTCCATACGTCGATGCCCATCTCGTGACACAACTGGGCGAGTTCATTGACCAGTGCGATGTTCACCGCTCGGTACGTATTCTCCAACAGTTTGGCCATCTCGGCGACATCCGGCGACTCGACCGTTCGCACGAGGCTGGCATCGTCCATCAGCGATAAGAGCAGCGCCTTTGCCAGTTCCGTGCACATGGGCGTGAGTCCCCCCACCACCTTCGGAGTGTTGCGAACGTTCCACCGAACGTTGCCGGGATCAACGCGTTCGGGTGAGAACGCAAGGTGAAAGTCAGTTCCCGCTCGTAGCCCCGTCTCCTCGAGGATGGGGCGAACGAATTCGGTGGTGGTTCCCGGGTAGGTCGTGGACTGCAACACCACGAGCATCCCCCGACGCAACACCTTGGCGACCGTGCGCGTCGCGGACTCGACGTACGACAAGTCGGGGGTCTTCGATTTGTCGAACGGGGTCGGCACGCAGATGAAGATCACGTCGCAATCGGCGAGGTCGGCCGTGGATGAGGTGGCGCGGAAGGCGCCCGAGCCGACGAGTGGGGCGATGCGCGTTGCGGCGACGTCGTCGATGTGCGTGCGACCGGCGTTCAACCCGGCGACGACCGCATTGGACACATCGAAGCCGACGACTCGCCAGCCGACTTCGGCGAACGACACGGCGAGCGGCAGACCGACATAGCCGAGCCCAATGACGCCGACACCAGCCTTCTTTTCCGCAAGTTGTCGAGCGAGTGCGTCAGTCATGGTCGTGATGCGCCGCGAACGGCAGTTTCAGGCTACGCCAGGTCGCTGCGAGGCGAGTGTCGCGGCGCAGTCAGTGAGATTCGAGTGACTCGCCAGCGATTTTGGTGGCGTGGGCGGCGAGCTGCTGCGCTTCGGTGCTTGGTATTCCGAGCGCCATCAACAGGCGACGCAGGACGCTGCGTCGGTAGGCAACATCCACTTGGCCGTCGGCGATTCGCCGCGCCGCCAACAGGAGACTCCCGAGCACGACATCGATCGTGCCGTCATCCATCGGCTGGGTGAATCGTCCGGCGCGGTGACCGGCGCGCAAGTCTCGCGCGAGGTGCGCGAGCGGACCTTGCATCAGCAATTCGCGGCGCACCCGATCAAGCCGAACCGCAACACGGATCGTGGCCGGTTCACGCAGGGCCACGGTGAGGGCGCGCGCGGAAATACAGGCGAATCGCACTGCTGGATCTGGGTCTTTCGTTTCTAGGGCCAGTCTCTCTGCAAGCCGCTCAGCGACATGGGGAGCGAGGGCTTCGATGAGTTCCTCGCGGCTGAGGAAGTAGTTGTAGAACGTCCCGTGCGACAAGCCGGCCGTCTGTACCACCTCGGCGACACCGAACACCTCGCCGCGTTCGGAGAGCAGCTCCGTCGCGGCATCCAGGAGTGCCTGTCGCGTGCGCGCTTTCTTCTTGTGTCCGCGCGTGACAGACGGTGAGGTGTTGCTCGCGACTGCAGTAGACACTCGCAAAGATTACGCAGATTTGACCATTGTCGTCAATATTGATACTTTTGTCATTTATGAGCCCTGCTTCTCCGAAACTTCGAGTCGCTCATGCCACGCTCGCGGTGCGAGACATCCATCGATCGGTGGAGTTCTACACCGCAGTGCTCGGTTTCCTCGTGACGAACCGCGGCGAACCTGTGCCGGGCATGGGCGAAATGGTGTTCTTGTCGCAAGACGACACTGCGCACCACCAAATCGTGCTCGTGCACACCCCGGAACCACCGCCTCCAGGGTTCGTGATGGCCGCTCACCTCGCCTTCAGCCTCGGCTCGCTCGACGAACTGCGCGTCATCGGCGAACGTCTGGCGGCGGCAAAGACGGAGACGGTGATCCCGATCTCCCACGGGAACGCCTGGTCGTTGTACTTCACGGATCCCGACGGCAACGGTCTCGAGTGTTTCGTCGACTCGCCGTTCCACGTCGCCCAGCCGTACGCAGACGGACTCGACCTCGCGGCGACCGATGCCGAGATCGAGGCGTCGACCCGCGACAAGATCTCTTCGTTGCCGGAGTTCCAAGATTTCTCCGCATGGCGGGCGGCGTTGGCCGCGCGCCTTCGACAATCTCCTCGTTGAGCAGAGGGTGCGGTGGATCTCGGAATAGCCGGGCGCAGCGCCATCGTCTGTGCTTCGAGTCGCGGGCTTGGTTATGCCTGCGCCGATGCGTTGGCCCGCGAAGGTGTGCATGTGACCCTCAACGGTCGCGACGAGTCGGCCCTCGCGACCGCGACCGAGCAACTTCGTGCGCGACATTCCATCACGATCACTGCGGTCTCTGGTGACATCGCGGACCCTGCGACGCGAGCGCGATTGCTCGATGTTTGCCCGCGGCCCGACATTCTCATCAACAACAACTCCGGCCCGGCACCAGGACGCTTCAAAGACTGGGACCACGACGCGTGGGTCGCGGCGCTCGAGGCCAACATGCTGACCCCGCTCGCGATGATCCGCGCGGTGCTCGACGGAATGATCGAGCGGCGATTCGGGCGCATCGTCAACATCACGTCGGCGATGGTGAAGACACCGCTGTCTCCGATGGGATTGTCGACCGGTGCACGCGCAGGTCTCACGACCGTCGCCAAGGCGTTGTCGAAAGATGCCGCGAAGGCGAACGTGACGATCAACAACCTGCTGCCCGAACGAATTGACACGGCGCGCCAGCGCGAGATGGCGCAGCGACATGCTGCGGCTGCGAAGATCACGGTCGAAGAGGCGTACGTGCTCATGGCGCAATCGATCGCCGCGGGGCGACTCGGCCGACCCGAAGAAGTCGGTGACGCGTGCGCCTTCTTGTGCAGTGCGCAAGCGGGTTACATCAGCGGGCAGAACCTGCAGCTCGACGGCGGCAGTTACGCCGGAGTGTTCTGACACCATGGCCGCGAACGGAGTCACACAACATGTCGACTTTCTCGTCGTCGGCGCCGGACCGAGCGGGCTGACTCTCGCCCGGCTGCTGGCGAATGCCGGACGGCAGTGCGTAGTGGTCGAGCGCCGCGGCGGCTCGCAACCGAACCCGTCGGCGCACGTGGTGAACGCTCGCACGCTGGAGATTTTCCGCCAGCTCGGTTTTGACATGCGCGCGATCAGTGCGCTGGCCAAGTCTCCCGTCGATGCCGGCCACGTGAACTTCGTGACTCGTCTCAACGGTGCCCTCATCGGACGGCTTCCGTTCGAGCAGCAACAAGACGAGTGCCTGGTGCACACGCCGACACCGCTTCGCAACATCAGTCAGCACAGGCTCGAGCCCGTGCTCTCCGCCGAGATCATCGCCGCGGGCGTCGATGTGCGGTACGCAACCGAATGGAAGTCGTGCTCGCAGGACGAACACGGCGTCACATCAGTGGTGCACGACGCCAAGAGCGGTGCGGAGCACACGATTCGCAGCAAGTACCTGCTTGCTGCTGACGGCGCAGGAAGTTCCGTGCGCAAGGCAATGGGCGTCGAGATGGTGGGTCCGCCGAGTCTGCAGGATTTCGTCGCAGTGCACTTCCGTGCCGACTTGCGGCCGTATGTGGTCGGGCGTCCTGGCGTGCTGCATTTCGTGATGGACCCAGAAGTGTCGGGCGTGTTCATCGCCCACGACATCGCGCGCGAGTCGGTGTTCATGTTTCCCTACGACTCCTCGCAACAGACCGTCGCAGATTTTCCGCACGAACGCTGCACTGCCACCGTTCGCGCCGCGATCGGTGACGATGCCGCGGCCGTGGAAGTCGTCGGTGTCGGCACCTGGCACATGACGGCGCAAGTTGCCGCGCACGCGCGGACCGGTCGCGTGTTCCTCGTCGGCGATGCAGCACACAGGTTTCCGCCGACGGGAGGCATGGGACTCAACACCGGAGTCGCGGATGCCCACAATCTCGCCTGGAAGCTCTGCGCAGTGGAAGACGATCTGGCTGGATCTGCCCTGCTCGATACGTACGAGACCGAGCGGCTCCCGGTGGCGCACACCAACTGCGACCAGAGCATGACGAACGCGTTCAAGATGGTGATGCTCGCAGAAGCGCTCCGTCTTGCTCCGGGTGCCACGTCGGCCGATCTCGCAGCGGCCCTCGCCGACGAGAGCAACAGCAAACGGATTGCGGCCGCGGTCGGCGAGCAGGCGACGCACTTCAACATGCTGGGTCTGCACCTGGGTTACGTGTACGGCGACGGAGCGCTCGCTCGCGACGGAGCCGCGCCGGGTGCGATCACCGACCCCACCGCGTTCTTCCCGACCGCCGAGGTCGGCTCGCGCATTCCGCACGCCTGGCTCGGCGACGGTCGCTCTGTGCTCGATCTGGTTCCGTACGACTCGTTCTCGCTCGTCACCCTCGGCGCCCACGATCGCTGGGCTCACGCTGTCGCGGCGGCGCAAGTTCCGATTCGACATGTACGAATCGGCGACGACATCGCTCTGGCTCAGTCATGGGGCGAGCAATGCGGCCTCGCAGCCACCGGTGCCGTGCTCGTGCGGCCCGACCAACATGTGGCGTGGCGATCAGATTCTATTCCCGCAGACCCGATCGAGTCGTTGACAACGGCACTCAAGCGGATACTGCGGATGGATGTGCCCGACGAGAACCACGTCGTCAGAAACGGAGCATGAGATGAGAATCGCAAACCTCGACAATCGGGCGGTCATCTTGCTCGGCGACGAGTTCGCCGACATCGCGACGGCCTCGCAGGGAAGATTTGGTCCCGACATGACCAGCATCTGGCAGCAGTGGGAGGAGTTTGCTGAGTGGGCGCCGAAGATCCGCACAACCAGCGGCCGTTACGAACCTCGCTTGTTGCGCTGCCCGGTGCCGCAACCGCGCCAGGTGTTCGCGATCGGACTCAACTACATGTCGCATGCGGCCGAGTCGGCCATGCAGGTTCCGACCGTGCCGGCGACGTTCACGAAATTTCCCGAGTGCCTCACCGGACCATTCGATGACATTCCGCTCGTCGGCGGCGCCAACGACTGGGAAGTCGAACTCGTCGCGGTGATCGGCCGCCGCGCCGACCGCGTGGCAGAAGCCGACGCGTGGCAGCACGTCGCGGGTCTCACCGTCGGCCAAGACATCAGCGATCGTCACCTGCAGTTTGCGGCGAGCGGTCAGTTCTCGCTCGGCAAGAGTCGCCGCGGTTACGGCCCGCTCGGTCCGTGCGTGGTCACGGTTGATGAGTTCGCCAATCGCGATGACATCGCTCTCGGCTGCTCGCTCGACGGCATGACGATGCAAGAGGCGCGGACCAAAGACCTGATTTTCAGCGTGCCTCGTCTGGTTGCGGAACTTTCTGCCGTTCTTCCCCTCGTGCCCGGCGACCTGATCTTCACCGGGACTCCGGACGGAATCGGCGCAGTGCGCAAACCGCCGATCTTCCTGCAGCCGGGTCAGGTGCTCGAGTCGTGGGTCGAGGGAATCGGAACGATCCGCAACCGCTGCGTGTAGCAGCGTTGCTGGTGGGCGAGGGGGGACTTGAACCCC
>SXPW01000122.1 GCA_005793785.1 Actinomycetota bacterium
ACTTTTGTCAATGTCACTGCTGAGGTGACATCAACGAATTGACAGACAGTATCCGTCGACACGAGGTCGCCGTTACTGCCCGCACTGGCGTTCAGTCTTCTCTTCCGTTTTCAAGGAGCTTCCAGGGCGGACACGTGCGCTATGCAGAGGTCTCCGCTCTTTCCCGGTCTCGGACTCGACATGGTCGTAGTCCTGAAACTCGGACTCGTCACACTAGCGGATGGATGGTGGACCCCCAACCTCCCACCCCGAAGTGGGCTGAAATCCCGCAACGCCGGATTTAGTGGCCGAAATCCACCAAGTGGTAGGTGGTCTTGCCCTTGCGAAGCAACAGCCAGCGATCGTGCAACAGGGGTATTTGTCCCAGATCGGCGTCGGCTCCGAGTACCACCCCATTGGCTCGCACGCTCTTTTGGGTGAGCAAACGGCGGGCCTCGCTCTTGCTGGCGGCGATACCCGGCAGGGCGGAGAGGACGCCGGCGGCATCGGCCAGGACTGCACTTCCCATCTTGGTGGCGGGTACCTCGGCGGCGATGAACGACATGGTGGCAGCCGATGCAGACATCGGGTCGCCACCAAAGAGAATGGCGGCGGCATCGGACGCGGCACGTGCCGCGTCGACACCGTGCACCAGGGTGGTCAACTCATCGGCGAGGGCCCGCTGGGCGATGCGCGCAGACGGGTTGGCGTGTTGCTCGTCCAGCAGGGCGGCCACCTCGTCGAGCGACTTCAACGAAAACTGCGGCAGGTATCGCTCGATGTCCTCATCGGCGATCTGCACCCAGAATTGCCGGAATTGATAGGGCGAGGTCTTCCTTGCGTCGAGCCACACTGCCCCGTCGGCCGTTTTGCCGAACTTGCTGCCGTCGCTCTTGGTGAGAAGGGGCCAGGTGAGTCCGTACGCCCCGCGTCCGAGACGCTGACGGATGAGATCGCTGCCGGCGGTGATGTTGCCCCACTGGTCGCTTCCACCCATCTGCATCTCGCAGTCGTGGAACTCGCACAGGTGACGAAAATCGTTGGCTTGTAACAACATGTAACTGAACTCCGTGTACGAGAGCCCGTTCTCGTCACTGAGGCGCGACTTCACGCTGTCCTTGGCCATCATCTGGTTCACGGTGATGTGCTTGCCCACGTCGCGCAGGAAGTCGAGCACCGGGACATCGCGAGTCCAGTCGGCGTTGTCCACCAGCGTGGCTGCATTGTCGCCCGCGTCGAAATCAAGCAGGCGTTCGAGTTGCGTCTTGATGTTGGCGACGTTCGCCGCGAGCGTGTCGGCGTCCAACAGGTTGCGCTCCTCGCTACGACCCGACGGATCGCCCACCATGCCGGTCGCACCGCCGGCCAACACGATGGGACGGTGCCCGAGTAGTTGGAACCGGCGCAGGGCGATCTGGCCGAGCAGGTTCCCTGCATGCAAGGAGTCCGAGGTGGGATCGAAGCCCACGTAGGCCGACATTCGATCACCGGTGCTGCGTTGGGCGAGGACCTGACGGTCGGTGGAATCGTGAATCAACCCACGCGAGGCGAATTCGGCGACGACATCACCGAACTTCGCCATGCGTCCAGAGTAGAGCGCGCGCCGTGGCACGGTCGCCAATCGCAATCGTTGTCGGTGCTAGCGAGTGGCGAGTCGTTCGTCCTGCGCCATCGCGGACCGGACCCATTCCGGGATCGCCACCACGTTCGGTGCGCCCGGCGTGGTGGACACGTAGACGATGGTGGTATCGAACGACGGTTCACCATCGACGTGTCCGTGTATCGACACGTCGAAAGAACTCGTGCCCCAGCGAGACACCGTGCAGTCGAGCGTCGCCACATCGCCGAGGCGCAACGGTCGGTGCCACACCACGTTCACGCTCTTCAACATGCAGTCGAATTCGTGCATTCGCCCACCCAAACGAGCCGAAAACCAGCACATGGCGGCATCGTCGCAATAGGCGAGGTAGTGGGCGTTGAATACCACCTGCTGCATGTCGCAATCGCCGTAGCGAACACGGATGTCGTGACGGTACACGCCCCAAACACTAGGTGTCGACTGTGGGTCGCGACTCGGACTACTGCAGGGAGCGCAAGGCGTTGTTCGTCAACCGAGCGACGACCATCACGGCTTCGGCGTGACGCCGTGCCTGGGCTGGCGACAAGGTCGGGCCAAGTTCGACAACGAAGCCCATCGCACTCGACACCGCATTGCGTTGCCAGGTTGCAGCAACCCCGGTGTACGTTCCACCGGTGATTCGTACGAGCGGCAAATCCGTGAGCCGCGCGTACCGTGCTCGAAGGCGACCCTCCACACCAGCCCCCGGAGAAATCATGTTCAGATCCTGGTGGTACCAAATGCCCAATACGGGCCTGATGTCGCGCACGAATTGCACGAGGGCTCGGGTCTCGGGTTCGGAGGCCGCCTGCGGTCCCGCATATTGCCAGTAGCCGGGAGTTCCAAGGCGAGCCCAGTTCCTCGGAAAGTTGCGGTTGAGGTCCACCTGGTTGGCGTTGCCGCGCGTTTGCGCGGCGGTGCCATCGGGATTCATCGAGGGAATCACCCAGAGCTCGACGCCAGCCGGTGGAGTCATCGACGTCAACAGGTCGGTGATGAGGAGACCGGCATCCTCATCGCCGTGGATGACTCCAACGACGAGGACCGGAGTGCCACCAGCCGTACCGAGTCGGAACGCCTCGATCTCACGACCCTGCACCGACGTACCGATGACTCGGCGTTCGATTGGCGCGACGTCGTCGACCTGCGCGTCGACGGGGACGCTGAGCACCAACGCCACGATGGCTCCCAATCGCCGGAACATGCGGCTGCGATTAGTTCGGGCGGCTGCGAGATTCGAACGTCGTCATGGCAAACGGGCCTGCAGCGCAGTAATGACCCGGTGCAATTCCTCGCGTTGCGAGGCGGCCGCGCTCGGACCCGCCGCGCCGTGACTGGTGCGTCGTCGAACGGCGATGCCGGGCGCGAAGAGTGCCGCCGCATCGGGTCCGAGTTGATCGTCGGCGCGAACGAGGTCGACCAGGGAAGTTCCGCTGGCGAGCGATCGGGACACCAACTCCCCCACCTTTGCGTGTGCTTGTCGGAACGGCATGCCCCGTGCGACCAACCACTCCGCGAGATCGGTCGCCACGAGTGACGGCGCATCCGCGGCGCGCTGCATGACGTCCACATGGAACGTGGCCGCGGAGATCATGTCGGCAACGGCTTCGAGTCCGCGATTCACCTGGTCGAGTGAATCGAATAGCGGCTCCTTGTCCTCCTGGAGATCGCGGTTGTAGGACAAGGGCAATCCCTTCAGCGTGGCGAGGAGTCCGGTGAGGTTGCCGATGATTCGCCCCGCCTTGCCGCGGGCCAATTCGGCGATGTCGGCATTCTTCTTTTGCGGCAACATCGACGAACCCGTGGCGTGGCGATCGCTGAGGGATGCGAATCCGAATTCCTCGGAGGTCCACAACACCCACTCCTCACCGATTCGCGACAGATGCACCGCCACCATGGTGAGCGCAAATATCCCCTCGGCCACGAAGTCGCGATCACTGACCGCGTCGAGGGAGTTGGCGAAGATTCCGGCGAAGCCGAGTCGGCGCTGCGAATCGTGCGCGTCGGTGGGTAGCGAAGTGCCGGCGAGTGCACCGGCACCGAGCGGTGAAACATCGAGACGCGTGATGGCGTCGAGCAGACGTCCGACGTCGCGCGAGAGTGCCCAAGCATGCGCACGGAGGTGATGCGACAACAGCACGGGTTGCGCACGTTGCAGGTGGGTGTATCCGGGAAGGTACGTATCGCCGACCTCTTGCGCCCGGCGGTCGAGCACGTCGATGCAATGGAGGACTCGCCGAGCGGTCGCGGCAAATTCACGTTTGGCGAACAAGCGCAACGCCGTCGCCACCTGGTCGTTCCGACTGCGTCCCGTGTGCAGCCGCGCACCCGCGGCACCGGCGATCTCGGTGACCCGTCGCTCGATCGCGGTGTGGATGTCCTCGTCGTTCGGCGCAAAGGCGAAGGTGCCGGACGCAAATTCCGATTCCACCCGACGCAACGCCGCAACGATGGCATCGCTCTCGGTGCGCGGCAACACGCCGGAAGCACCCAACATCTGGGCGTGCGCGATCGACCCAGCAATGTCGTCCTGCCACAGGCGCACGTCGAAGCCGATGCTCTGCGTGAATGCCATCAGCGAATCGGCGGGTGCCTCGTTGAATCTGCCGTGCCAGAGATGCTTCTCGGTCATCGGGCCGCCTTCGACAGACCGGCCAGCTCGCGCAAGTCGGTGGCGAGTCGCTTGGCGCCGTACTTCGCGTCGGCGACGATGAACATGGTGTCGTCGCCCGCCACCGTGCCGATGATTCCCTTCATGCGCGAGCGATCCAACGCCGACGCCACCACGTGTGCGCACCCCGGTGGAGTGCGAACCACCACCATCGGCTCGCTGCATTCCACCTCGGCCACCCATTCGGAGAGCACGCGACGCAGCTGGTCGAGCGGTGCAATGCGGTCCGGCGCAAAGTCGGGAATCGCATAGGCGGTCTCACCCTTTCGCACGCGAACCTTGACTGCGCCGAGATCTTCCAGGTCACGGGACACCGTCGCCTGCGTGGCGTCGATTCCCTCCTCCTCGAGCAGTTCGAGCAACATCGGCTGGCTGGTCACGGAGTTCTCAGCGATGATCCGTGCGATGGTCTGTTGTCGTTGCACCTTGCTGGTCATTTCGTGTCCCCTTTCGTGATGTCGTTGACTTCGCAGAGGAACGCCAACAATCCACGTGCCGCATGCATGCGATTGTGGGCTTGACGCACGACCCGACTGGCCGGTCCGTCGATGACCTCGGAGGTCACCTCGACTCCCCGGTGCGCCGGCAGGCAATGCATGAAGATGGCATCCGTTGCGGCGGCGGCCATCACGGTGTCGTCCACTTGGAACTCGGCGAAGTCGCGCAGCCGTCGTTCTGTTTCCGATTCCTGACCCATGCTGACGAACACATCCGTGTGCACCGCATGGGCGCCGTCGGCGGCCTGCGATGCCGATGTCGATTGCGAGATGCTGGCTGCACCGAGGGCGGAGATTCGCGCCAACTCGTCGTCGCTCGCACCGTACCCCGACGGACAACCCAGCCGGATGTGGGCGCCTTCGAGAGCACAACCCTCGGCCAACGATCGTGCAACGTTGTTGTAGTCGCCGATCCACGCCACCGTCTTGCCCTTCAGCGAGCCGAATTCCTCGCGCATGGTGAGGATGTCGGCGAGGCTCTGCAGCGGATGCGACTTGTCGCTCAACATGTTGATGATCGGGACGTCGTTGAGCGACGCCATCCGCTCGAGCACCGAGTGGTCGAAGACGCGGGCCGCGATCATCGCGTGGTAGCCGGCCATGATGCGAGTGATGTCCTCGACGGTCTCACGTACGTCGAAGCCGACCTCCTCACCACGGGTGAAGATCGGGTGACCGCCGAGTTGAACCACGGCCATTTCCATCGACTGTCTGGTGCGATTGGACGGCTTTTCGAAGATGAGTGCGACGCCGTAGTCGGCCAACGGCCAACCGAGCACTTCCTGGCGCTGCGTTGCAAGTTCCATGACCCGCGCCAGTTCCTTGCGTTGGAGATCGATGGTGTCGAGAAAGTGTCTCATGTCAGAACCTCCGCGATCGCGCGCATGGCCTCGGCGATTTCGTCGTGGGTGACGGTGATCGGCGGTGCAAGACGCAGCGCGGTGGGGGTAACCGCGTTGGTCACCACGCCGCGCTCGAGCAGGGCGAGTTGTTTTGCCTTGGCGTCGACCCCCTCGCCCAGTTCGACCCCCAGCAGGAGTCCGCGCCCGCGCACCGCCTTGACCGCGGGAAGTCGGAGCAATTGCGAGGTGAGCAATTCGCCCTTCTCGCGCGCGAGGCGCGGGGCGTCGATGCGGCGCATGATCTCGATCACCGCACACACGGCGGCGGTGGCCAACGCGGTGCCGCTGTAGGTACTGCCGTGGTCACCCGGAGCGAAGACACCGGCGATTTCCCGCCTCGCCCACAGTGCACCAACCGGCATGCCGTTGCCCATGGCCTTGGCGAGCATCACCACGTCGGGTTGCACTCCGGCATGTTGGAATGCGAACCAGTCGCCGGTGCGAGCAAAGCCGGTCTGGACCTCGTCGATCATCATCAATGCGCCACGCTCGGTGCACAACTCCCGTACCCGCTGCAACCATTCGTCGGTCGCCGGTATGACGCCACCCTCGCCCTGGACGCATTCCACCAGGACGGCGGCAACGGAGCCATCGACCGCCTGCTCGAGCGCGGCGAGATCACCGAACGGAACGTGCATGAAACCCTCGGGCATCGGCTGGAACGGCTCGTGCTTGGCGGGCTGACCCGTGGCCGCTAGCGCCGCAAGGGTCCGACCATGGAAACTCCCGAGCATGCTGACCACCTTGAAGCGACCCCTGCCCCCGAACTTGCGCGCCAACTTGATGCCGGCTTCGTTCGCCTCGGCACCCGAATTACAAAAGAACACTTGACCGCCGCCGCCGAGTAGTTCGTCCACCATCGTCGCGGCGCGTGCGGCGACGGGATTGGCGAAGAAATTGCTGACGTGCAGCAGCGTGTGTGCCTGTTCGGCGATGGCGTCGGCAATCTCGGGATGCGAGTGCCCGAGCGAGGTCACAGAGATTCCGGAGAGGAAGTCCAGGTACCGCTTGCCGTTCACGTCCCACAATTGCGTGCCTTCACCCCGAACGAACATGACCTGCGGAGCGCCGAACACCGGCATGAACGGGCAGTGATCTCGCAGCATCGATGCGAGTGCAGGTGAGGCCGCGAAGGCGTGACTCGTCATCGGATCGCCTCGTCGGGAATGAACATCGTGCCGACGCCCGCGTCGGTGAGCAGTTCGAGGAGCGTCACGTGTGCGACCCGCCCGTCGAGGATGTGTGCCGCACCGACACCCCCTTTCACGGCGTGTAGACAACTTTCCACCTTCGGAATCATTCCGCCCGTGATGACTCCCGCCGCCTGCAGTTCCATCGCTTCTGGTTCGGTCAACGTGGAGATGATCGAGCCGACGTCGTCATGACTCCGCAACACGCCCGCCACATCGGTGAGGAAGAGGATCTTGGTTGCCTTCAATGCCACCGCCAGGGCGCTTGCCGCGGTATCGGCATTGATGTTGTAACTCTGCCCTTTCTCGTCGGTGCCCAGCGTGGCAACCACGGGAACGACACCGTCATCGAGCAATCCCTGCACCGCGACCGGATTGACGTTCACGATGTCGCCGACGAATCCAAGCGCGGGGTCGCGCTGCACGCACTGGAACAATCCGACGTCCTTCCCGCTCACTCCCGCCGCGCTCGCGCCCGCGGTGTTGATGAGGGAGACGAGCATCGGATTCACCGTTCCGAGCAACACCATGCTGACGATCTCCATGGTCTCGGCGTCGGTCACACGCAGTCCTTCGTGGAACGTGGCCTGCTTGCCGAGTCGATCCATCAACGCTGAGATTTGCGGACCGCCTCCGTGCACCACCACCGGTTTCATCCCGACGGCGCGCAGCAATGCGATGTCGCGCGCGAACACCTCCATTGCGTCGTCGGTGGACTCGGCCAGCGCATTCCCGCCGTACTTCACCACGATGACGTGACCGGAGAACTTCTGGAGGTGCGGCAAGGCCTCACTCAGCACAGCGGCACGGGTTCGTGGAGCGATGTTCATCGGACGACACCTCGCATCGTCATGGATACATCCCAACGTTCGACAAACCGGCGGTTTCCGGCAGTCCGAGGGCGACGTTCGCCGCCTGTACGGCACCACCCGAGGCACCCTTGGTGAGGTTGTCGATCGCACAGATCACCATCACCGTGTTGGTTCGTTCGTCGTAGCGGGCGGTGAGATGCGCGGAATTCGAACCGAGGGTCGCCTTCGTCGATGGAGGAGTCGGTCGCACGACGACGAATGGTTCCTTGGCGTACGCCTTGGCCAGCGCCGCCAGCAACGATTGCGTGGTGGGGTTCGTCCCGTTCGCGGGTTTGGCGTAACACGTGGCGAGGATGCCGCGATTCATCGGCGCAAGATGGGGCGTGAACAACACCTGTGCTCCAGTGACCTGTTCGATCTCCGGCGTGTGACGATGGTCGAGCAGTCCGTATGCCGTGAAATCCTCGTTGACGGTGTTGAAGTGCGTGTTCGACTTCGGTACGCGACCTGCGCCAGAGACCCCCGACGCCGCATCGACGATCACCCCCGTCGTTTCAATCAGTCCCCCACGCACCAACGGTGTGAGCGCCAAGGATGCAGCGGTGACGTAGCAGCCGGGGGTGGCGACGAGTTGAGCGCCGGCAAGTTCCGCTCGATACAACTCGGGTAAGCCGTACACCGCGCGAGCGAGTACTTCCGGTTGATCGTGCGAGAAGCCGTACCACTGCGGATACTTCGCGGCGTCCTTCAGTCGGTACGCGGCGGAAAGATCCACCACCAATCGCACCCGATCGAGCAATTGCGGGACGAGTGCAAGTGACGCCTCGTGCGGCAACCCCAGGAAGACCACGTCGCACTTCGCTGCTTCGACGGTGTCGTATTCGGCGAATACGAGCGACGGAAACGCCGCAGCCAGCGACGGATAGACGCTCGCCGCCAAGGATCCCGCTTGCGAATCGCCCGTCGCGTAGACCACCTCGAGCGACGGATGCGCCGCAAGCAAGCGCAGCAATTCGGCACCCGTGTATCCCGAGGCACCAACAATGCCGACGCGGAACGTGCCTGAAAATCCCACCTGTATGATGATACGGGCTATTGCATAGTTATGCACGAAGTCACACGTGAATTTTCGGTTGCGCCGTGACGAAGATTCGTCGGTCTTCTAGCCTGAGGGCGAAGTGACGACCCCTCGCCCCTTCCCCGCCGACGCTTTTGCCGACGTTCTGCGGGCCAATGCCCAACACTCCGAGGGATTCACCGACTCGGGGCTATCTGGTTTTGCCCGACGCGGGCTGGCCATCGTCACGTGCATGGACAGCCGGATCGATCCACTCGCCGTGGTGGGAATGAACGCCGGTGACGTCAAGATCCTGCGCAACGCCGGTGCGCGCGTCACGGACGACGTCCTGCGCACGCTCGTGTTGGCGACGTACCTCCTCGGCGTGGAACGAGTGCTCGTCATGCCACACACGGACTGCCGGATGGCGAACGGCGATGAGAGCAGCATCCACCGCCTGATCGCCGAACGAAGCGGCGTCGACACGTCGTCGGTGCGCTTCCACGTCGTGACCGATCAGCGTCGACAACTCGCCGACGACGTCGCGGCCATTCGCAAGTACCACCTACTCCCTTCCAGCCTCATCGTCGCCGGAGCAATTTACGACGTTCACAGCGGCACGCTCACCCCGACTGATTGCTAGCGATGACGAGCACCGCGGGTCGACTACTCGTCGCCACGCCGCCGATGAACGACCCCAACTTCGAGCGTTCCGTCGTGCTCATGCTCACCCACGACGCCGACGGTGCGTTCGGCCTCGTCATCTCACGACCGACCGAAGTGGATTCGGTCGGCGACGAGGTCGCACTCGACGAATGGGTCACCCACACGACGAGTCCGTCGGTGTATTTCGAGGGAGGTCCGGTGCAACAGAACTCGATCATCGGTTTGGCGCGATTCGCCGACCCCGAGGAACGATCGTGGACGAGCGCGGTCGTTGGTGGATTGCACACCGTCGACCTCAACGTCGATGCCGGAAACGCGGCCGAGTGCAGCGGACTGCGTCTCTTCGTCGGCTACTCGGGCTGGGGTCCGGCCCAACTCGAGGCCGAAATCGCCGACGACCACTGGTACGTGGTGGATGCGCTACCTGAGGACGCCTTCGACGGTGACCCCACCACATTGTGGCGGCGAGTGCTGGAGCGTGACCCCGTGCATCGCGCATGGGTGCGCAACTTCCCCGACGACCCGAATTTGAACTAGCCGACTTGCGCGCGGTCGACTCGTTGTCGGTACCGTTGCCGGGGTGGCTACCGAAGCGTTGAATCGTCGGGCGTACGACCTCGCTGATCCCCATGTCATCGCACGGGCCAATACCCAGATGACCACGCAAGGCGTGTGCGTGCTTCCCGACTTCGTTACCGCGGCCGGCGTCCAGGCAATGGTTGCCGAATGTGACGATCTCTCACCACTCGCCCATCGATCTTCCCCACGGCGCAACCCCTATCTCACCAAGGCAACGGGGGCCGGCACCAACACGGCGGTGTTGTACGACTCGCTCGAGGTGCTCGCCTACGACCAGTTTCCACCGACGAGCGTCCTGCGCGGTTTGTACGCGTCACACGAGTTGCTCGACTTCGTTCGTCGCTGCCTCGGTCTGGAGGTCCTGTACCGATACGCCGATCCGTTCGGGGCGTTGAACGTCTCGATCATGCGCGACGCCGACGTGCTCGATTGGCACTTCGACATGACCGATTTCGTGGTGTCGATCGCGCTGCAGTCGTCGGAGTCGGGAGGCGACTTCGAGAATGCCGCACTCATCCGTGATGCGGGCGAGCAGGCGATTGCCGACTTGCTGGCGGGCGACCGCTCGCACGTGCGCGTGGAGCCCATGACGCCCGGAACCTTGATGCTCTTCAACGGTCGCCGAAGCATGCACCGCGTGAGCCCGATCCGCGGCACCGTGCCGCGCTACGTTGCGTTGCTCGCGTACGACACCAAGCCGGGAACCGACTCCACCAACGAATTGAAGATGTCGCGCTACGGACGGCTGCCCGCATGAAGCTCTCCGTCATCGAGGAGACCGCTGGATTCTCCGGCGTCGAGATCGGTGAGGGGTTCTCCGGCGGCGGTGTCGATGCTGCACACATCAACACGGTGCTCGGACTTCGCAGCGGTCCCGTCGGAACGGCGTTTGCCACCGCACTCGCCCAGCCGACACCAGGTCACGTGCCGTTCCTCGCGGTGTGGGCACCGAACGTGCCCGTGGAACCGCCGACGTTGTTCGTGAACAAGGCGACGATCGCCGGCGATACGCACGGCACACTCACCTGGGGAGCCGCCCAAGCCGGTGTCGCAGCGGGCGTGACCGAGCACGTTGCCGATCGATTCGACACGGCGATGCTCGGTCGACTGGTACTCATCGTGGCGGTGTGGGTGAATCCCGAGGCCAGCGACGGCGAACTCGTCTTTGCCAACAATCGTTCCGCCACCCGTGCGGCTCTCGACCGAGGCCGAACTGCGGTGTCGTCACCTGCGGAGGTCGCCGACGCGGTCGCTGCACTCAGGTCGGGACGACAACCGCACAATCCGTACTTCACCCCGCGCTAGACGCATCGACTCCTAGGGTTGTCGCGTGACCGCGGAACGTCTCGCCAAGGCACGGAGCGATTTCGCCGATCGCAATCCGCAGAGCCGGAGGCACTACGACGAGGCGCGCCGATACTTGCCGGGCGGCCACACCCGCACGGTGCTGACGCACGCGCCGTTTCCGCTTACGTTTGCCGCGGGCCACGACTCGGTTCTCGAGGACGTGGATGGGCATCGCTACATCGACATGCTCGGCGACTACACCGCCGGTCTGCTCGGCCACAGCGAGCATCGCGTCATCGATGCAGTGAATTCAAGCCTGCGTACGAACGCGAGCGTGGGCGGGATCCATCCCGCCGAGGGTCGACTCGCACGCTTGATGTGCGAGCGATTCGGTCTGGACCGAGTGCGATTCACCAATTCGGGTTCCGAGGCGAACCTGATGGCCATCACGACGGCGCTGCAAGCAACCGGCCGCTCGAAGGTCATGGTGTTTCACGGGGGCTACCACGGTGGTTTGCTCTATTTTGCGAGCGGCGCCGCGCCGTGGAACGCCCCCTACGACTTCGTGATTGCACCGTACAACGACACCGCCCAGACCTGCGCTCTCGTCGAGCAACATCGCAACGATCTCGCGGCCGTCGTGATGGAACCGATGCTCGGCTCAGGTGGCTGCATCCCGGCCGACGGAGATTTCGTTCGTCGGACGTTTGCTACCGCGCAGGCCGCTGGCGCAATCACGATCGGTGACGAGGTGATGACGTCCCGACACGGCACGCAGGGACTCTTTCCGCTCCTCGGTCTTCGACCGGACATCTCCACGTACGGGAAATACCTCGGCGGCGGCTTTTCCTTCGGTGCATTCGGTGGACGTGCCGATCTGCTCGATCAGTTCGATACCAGCCCGGAGTCCAACAGACCAAGCGTGGTGGCACACGCGGGTACGTTCAACAACAACGTCTCGTCGATGACGGCGGGCTGCGTGGTGTTGAGCGACATCTTCACCGCCAACGTCGCGGACGCACACACCGCGCGCGGCAACGAGTTTCGCGAGTCGGTGGCAACGGTCCTGGCACGGTCGTCGCTTCCGGTTTGCGTCAGCGGATACGGCTCCATGATGTCGCTCCACGCGCTACCGGAACCGCCGCTCAACGCCCGCGATGTGTCGAATCGCGACTCCGTCCTGCAA
>SXPW01000123.1 GCA_005793785.1 Actinomycetota bacterium
ATTCCAACCGAACCATCGCGATGCCTCGGCGCACGTCCCGCGACGCGTCGTCGCCCGTCAAACGAATGGACGGCCCCGGACTCTTCGATCCGACGTTGCCGATCAATTCCCCGCAACTGGCGCCGTTCAAGAACCAAGTTCCAGCCCCGTCGGTCGACATCGAGGAGTCCGTGCCGGAGCCCCAGTACGCGCCGAAGTTCGATCGCACGAGCGACGTCGGTGGGGCACTCAATGCCACGGGTCGCCTGTTGCGCCGCGCGTTCTCCAGCCAGACCAAACCAATCGAGCGACCGTCGAGTTTGGGAGCGGATGGTCGCGCGACAGCAAGCACCGACACCGATTCGTTGCCCCAGGGTGACCACATCGACGACTTCAATCAAGGCGACCATGTCGAGTAATCGCGTCGAATAGTCGACGTCTGGACAACGATGGATCTCGAAGCAGCGTTGCAAACTTCGGCGACTCCTGCTGCCGTCGTCGTTTTCGTCGCGGAACTCGATACCTATCCGCAGTGGATGTCGCTCGTGCATTCGGCTCGCCGACTCGAAGCATCCGAACCGACGTGGGACGTGGAGTTGCGGGCGAAGGTGGGACCATTCGCGCGGTCGAAACGTCTACGCATGGTGCGTTCCGAATTCGTCGAGGGCGGCCGGACCCGCATCGTGTTCGACCGACGCGAAGTCGACGGTCGCCAACATGCGGCCTGGCGTCTCACCATCACCGTGTGGAGCGAGGGGACGACGACCCATCTCACCATGCACCTGCATTACGACGGTCGATTCTTCGCTGGCGTCGTCGAGTCGATTCTGCAGCACGAAATCGACGCCGGTCGCACCCGACTTGCCGGATTGTTGGGTGACTGAGTCGGTACGCGTTCCGACGCCCTACACGTGGCGTCGGGCAGTCAGCACCACCGGCTGACCCGCGGCGAGCTGGCCGCACGCAGCGTCGATATCCGTTCCACGATTGCGTCTAATCGTTGCGTTCACGCCGCGGTCCTTCAATCGTTCGGCGAATCGTCGCACGCCGGCGGCATCGGTACCGCGCGTGGGGAAGCCCGGCGTCGGGTTGAGCGGAATGAGATTCACGTGAGCGGTCGGCTTCAGTGACATCGCCAGTTTGGCGAGTTCGGTCGCATCACGAGCCGTGTCGTTCACGCCGTCGATGAGCGCCCATTCGAAACTGATGCGGCGGTTCTTGGCGCGCAAGTACTCGCGGCACACGTCCATCAATTCGTTGATCGGGTAGCGCTTGTTGATCGGCACCAGGTCGTTGCGCAAGTCGTCACGCGCGGCATGGAGCGACACGGCGAGATTCACCGGCAAGGGACGAGTGGCGAGCGTGCGGATACCCGGCACGATGCCGACGGTCGAGATGGTGAGATGACGGGCGGAGATTCCCATGTCGCCGTGGAGGCGTTCGACCGCGCCCCACACCGCCGGCTCGTTCGCGAGCGGTTCGCCCATGCCCATGAACACGATGTTGGCGACGCGTTGTTGGCGTTGCTTGGCGTGTCGGGATGCGCGCACGACCTGTTCGACGATCTCGCCGACGGAGAGTTGCCGACTGAAACCCGCCTGGCCCGTGGCACAAAACCCGCACGCCATGGCACAGCCGGCCTGCGTGCTGACGCACACCGTTACCCGGTCGGCGTAGTGCATGAGCACCGTCTCGATCGGGTGGTTGCCGTCGACCAACCGCCAGAGGAACTTGATCGTGTCGCCCTTGTCGCTCACGCTCTCGCGAACCAACGCCAGACTCGTCGGCAGCGTCTCGTGAAGCTTGGTGCGCAACGGAGCCGACAACGTGGTGACATCGTCGAGCGCCTTGCACTGTTCGTACAGGCCGGCCCACAACTGCTTCACCCGATACGGCGGTTCGCCGATCAATACGTCGGCGAGTTGTTGGTACGAAGCGTCGTACAGCGAAAGGGTCACGCCTTCAAGTGTGGCGCAGCAAGCCGTGCGTACTCGGTCATGCGTTCGCGCAACACGTCGAGTGACGCCGTCCAGAAGGCTTCCTTCGTGACGTCGAGCCCGAACGATTGGCCGAGTTGTTCGGCGGAGTCCATGCCGGCGCGCGACAACAGGTCGTCGTAGCCGCCACGGAATCGCTCGGGGTCGCGCTTGTACTGCGCGTACAAACCCAACCCGAAGAGGAGTCCGTAGGTATACGGCCAGTTGTAGAAGTGGCTTCCGTAGTAGTGGGGTTTCAAGATCCACATGTACGGATGTGCGGTCGACTGGTCGATGCCGTCACCGTAGGCGCGGTTTTGGGCATCGCCCATCATCTCGTTGAGTTCGCTCACGCCGAGGGTGCGGCGCTGACGTCGGGCGAACACCTCGGACTCGAAGAGGAAACGACTGTGGATGTCGACCACGACTTGTGCGGCACCCTGCAGATCGACGTCGAGGAGCGCCAAGCGCTCATCGCCCTGCAAGCGAGACAGACCTTCCTCCACCACGAGGGTCTCACAGAAGATGCTCGCGGTTTCGGCCAGTGCCATCGGAAGGTTCCGCTGCATCGGCGTACGATGCGCCAGTTGCGTGTTGTGGTACGCGTGCCCGAGTTCGTGGGCGGTGGTTTGCGCCGAGTCGACGCTGCCGCTCCAGTTGAGCAGGACCAGCGACCGATCGTCGACGAAGGACATGCAGAACGCCCCGCCCACCTTGCCCTCACGTGGCTCGGCGTCGATCCATCGTTCGTCGAGCGAACGATCCACCAGTCCGGCGAGACGATCGCTGTACGCGCCGAACGCACCGCGTACCAATTGCACTCCCTGGTCCCACGAGATGTTGCTCGGTGCGAACGACAATGGCGCGAGCAGGTTCCACCACGAGACGCCGTTCTTCTCGCCGTTCAGTTGACCCTTCACGCGAAGCCAACGACGAAAGTCGGGCAGCGACGCGTGGATGGCCGATTGCATTGCGTCGAACGTCGGACGACTGACGCTGTTGGCGTAGAGCGACGCATCGAGCGGCGACGTCCAATTGCGACGACGATTCACGGTGTTGGCCTCACCCTTGATGGCGTTCATCGCCGCAGCGCAAGCGGTGCCGATGGTCGGCCACGCGCGCATCTCGGCTTCGTACGCAGCCTTGCGCACTCGAACATCGGGATTGCTCGCAAGCCCGCGCACCGCCGCCATCGGCAATTCCTTGGTGCCGTCGGGCAGTTCGACGGACGTCTTCAATTGCGAGGTGATGTCACCCTGCAGTCGACCCCACGCGGAGGATCCGGTGGTCGACAGTTCCGAGTACAAGTTCTCCTCGGCTTCACTCATCTGATGTTCGGCGCGCGACTGCAGGCGACGAAGCGGACCAACGTGCTCGCGTGCCTGGTCGCTCACTTTCGCGAGTGCGTCCGCATCGAGTGACTTCACCCACTCGGCCAGTCGTGCGACGAGTGGCGACATCTTGCTGTCGATGACCTCGAGTTCCGACAGCAGACCCTGGGCCCGCTCGTGGCGGGTGTCGGTGCTCACCGTCGCATAGACGTAGGCGCCGAGCACGTTGTTTGCCTCGGCCACTGCGTTGAAGGCGGTGATGATCGCGTCGGCTGCTGCGGCGTCGTCTGCCGTTGGCGCGCGCGATGCCGTTCCGCGAACGTCGTGCTCGTCGAACAACGACGCGAGTCGTCCGACGTCGGCGCCGAGCCGTTCCATTGCATCGGTGAACGACCGCGAGTCGAACGACTCGTGTACGTCGGCAACGGACCAGCGGGGCAGGGCAGTCGAATCGGGCAGGGCAGTCGAATCGGGCAGGGCAGTCGAATCGGGCATGGTGCGAAACTATCTGGCGGTGACGAGTGACGAGGAACGGGTGCAGGACTAGGAGATGGTCCCGACGAACACATGATCCCGCCGAACCACCGTCATGCCGAGGGACTCGTACAACGCGATGGCGGGAGTGTTGTCACCCGCCACGTACAACATGCCTTGGCGAAGGCCCCGATGGGCGAGATGCGCAAATCCGGCGATGGTGAGCGAACGACCGATTCCGCGACCATGGAAGGCGGGGTCGACGCCGATGACGTAGATCTCACCGACCGGAGCAGTGTGGGTGTGATCGTGGGCGTCTGAACGGCCGTGGTCGTGGGCGACCGTGTGGTCGTGTACCTGGGTCCAGCAGAAGCCAGCGATCGAACCCTCACGTTCATGGAGCAGGAATCCGTGCGCATCGAACCAAGGTTCGGCGAGTTGCTCGACGAGCACCTCCTCGTTCCAGTCGCCTTGTTCGGGATGGTCGGCGAACGCACGAGCGTTGACCTCGAGCCACGCCGCATTGTCGACGCCCGGTCGAAACGGTCGGGTGACGAATCCCTCCGCCACACGATGATCGGCGACGAGCGGCAACGAACATCGCATATGGAGCAGTGGTGCGTCGGCCCGCAGCCCGTGGCGTTCGGCGCTCGCTATCTCGGCATCGGTGGGTTCGAACACGAACCATCGAACCGAGCCACCACCGGACGAGCGGACGGTGTGTAGCGCCGCGTCGACGTCGTGCGCCGACAGATGATCGTGGCTGCGAAGCACCCACCCGCGGTTGACGCGCGAGAGGTGAACGTGCGACACGGCGAAAGGCTACCGATGGGCGTGTCGTGCGAACCACGATTACGGTGGAATCCGTGCCCGCGAAAACGCCACGGCCGAAACGACCCAACAAGTCGGAACTTCCGCGACATGCTCGCACCATTCTGAGGGACTTGAAGAAGGATTACCCCGTCGCCATCTGTGAACTCACGCATGAGTCGCCGTTCCAGCTCCTGGCGGCAACCATCCTTTCGGCGCAATGCACCGACGCGCGGGTCAACATGGTGACGCCACATCTCTTTGCTGCATATCCCACGGCTGCCGCCATGGCCGTCGCGGATATCTCCCACGTCGAGCAACTGGTTCGTTCGACCGGCTTCTATGCCTCGAAGGCGAAGAACCTCATCGGTATGGCGAACGGGGTGATGACACGGTTCAACGGCGAGGTTCCGACCAAGATCGAGGACCTCGTGACGTTGCCCGGTGTCGGTCGCAAGACGGCCAACGTCCTGCGCAGCGTGGCGTTCGACCTCCCCGGATTGCCCGTCGATACCCACGTCCTGCGGTTGTCGAAACGTCTCGGCCTCACCAGGGACGTCGACCCTGTCAAGGTGGAGTTGCAACTCAATGCACTCCTGCCGCCCAAGGAATGGGGCGAGTTCAGCCTGCGGATGATCCTCCACGGTCGGCGTATCTGCGACGCTCGCAAACCGAAGTGCGCGGAGTGCCGATTGGCCAAGGTGTGCCCGTCTCGCGCCTAGCCTTTGCGCGCGATGTCCAACGATCGGAACGATGCATCGGCCGCCGCCGAACTTTCCGCGCTCGCTGACGCGGTCGAAGCGTGTCGATCGCGACTCACCGCACTCGCCGAGCGTCGAAATGCTGCAGTGCGCAATTCCGACGAAGAGTCCGATTCGCTCCTGGTGTCGATCTACGAGGCAGAGCGTGGACTTTCCACCGCGATCCGTTTGTTGCAGCGGGCGGTGCGGACCGCCCGCTAAGTAGCCTTATCGCGTGAATCGGTATCCGAAGCGCGACGATTTGCGCGCGATGTCGGGATACCACTCGCCGCAGGTTTCGGTGAAAGTACGCCTGAACACCAACGAATCGCCGATCGCACCGCCCGCCGAATTCGTGCGGGAATTGGCCGGCGCCGTCGGAGACGTGCGGTGGAATCGCTACCCGGATCGTTCCGCGACGGCGCTGCGGGATGCAATCGGACGGCTGCACGGCGTGGGGGGTGAAAACGTGTTCGTCGCCAATGGCAGCAACGAGGTGTTGCAGAGCGTGCTGCTCGCCTACGGCGGGGCGGGACGCACGGTGGCCACCTTCGAACCGACGTACCAACTGCATTCGCACATCGCGCGCATCGCCGGCGCGACGGTGGTCGGCGGTCGTCGTGAGGCCGACTTCACGCTGAGCGAGAGCGAGGTGTTGCGGGTGTTCTCGACGCATGCACCGAGCGTCACCTTCCTGTGCTCGCCCAACAATCCGACCGGCATGGCGGAGGATCCCAAGGTGATCAGCACGGCCGTCGCGAATGCGCCGGGAGTCGTGGTGGTCGACGAGGCGTACGCACAATTCTCGCCCCACAGTGCGCTCGCGCACGTAAACGAGAACTCGCGGGTGGCGGTGAGCCGCACGTTCTCGAAGACTTGGTCGATGGCTGCGGCGCGCCTCGGCTATCTCATCGCACCACGGTGGATGATCGAGGACCTCGAGATCGTGACGCTGCCGTACCACCTCGATGCGCTCAAGCAGACGGCCGGCATCATCGCCCTGAAGCACCTCGCGCACATGGAGGCGGGAGTTCGCGACGTCATCACCGAGCGCGACCGCCTGCTTGCCGCAATGCGGGAACTGCCGCTCGTCGTGTGGCCGAGCCAGGCGAACTTCATTCTCTTTCGACCCAACAGTGGCACCGATCGCAATCGGGATTCGACGACCGGACGGGGTGCCGATGTTGCAACGCGGGGTCGCGAGGTCTGGCAACACCTGCTGGACGCCGGGGTGTTGGTGCGCGACTGTTCGTCGTGGGAGGGTCTCGCGGGCTGTTTGCGGGTCACCGTCGGTACGACCGAGGAAAACGATGCCTTTCTTGCCGCGTTGCGCGATGCAGTATCGGCGCGAGACTAGAAGCCATGGCACGTTCGGCCCGTCGCTCGCGCTCGACCAAGGAAACCTCGGTCGACGTCCACATCGATCTGGACGGTCCTGCGGCGACGTCGGTCGAGACGGGGATTCCCTTCTTCGATCACATGCTCGAACAGTTGGGAAAGCACGGCGGCTTCCGACTCGATGTCAAGGCAATTGGTGACCTGCATATCGACACCCATCACACCGTCGAGGACGTGTCGATCGCCATTGGCGAGGCATTCCGCGAAGCGATCGGTGACAAGTCGGGCATCCGCAGATTCGCCAGTGGCGCGTTTCCGCTCGACGAAGCGCTCATCGACGTGGCTCTCGACCTGAGTGGTCGTCCATTCGTGGCGTGGAACGTTCCTCTGCCGGAGTGCCTGCCGCTCGGCAACCCTCCGTTCGACCCGCAACTGGCGGAGCACGCGATCTCGTCGTTCGCGACCGCCGCCGCAATCACGTTGCACGTCAACAAGCGTTCCGGCACCAACGTGCACCACATCGTTGAGGCGACGTTCAAGGGCCTCGCACGGTGCTTGCGCGACGCAGTGCGCATCGAGTCGACGGGTGTACCGTCCACCAAGGGCTCGCTCTGATGGCCACTCCGCTCGTAGCGGTGTTGGACTACGGCATCGGCAATCTCCGCTCGGCACAGAAGGCACTACAGAAGGTCGGTGCCGATGCGCGGCTCACCAACGACGCTGCGTTGATTCGCGATGCGCACGCTGCGGTCCTGCCGGGCGTCGGAAACTTCGGCGCGTGCATGTCGGCGGTTCGCGCGGCCGGGCTCGAGGACCTCGTTCATGAGCGCATCCGTGGCGGAGCACCGTTCCTGGGAATCTGCGTGGGGATGCAAATGTTGTTCAGCGAGAGCGAGGAAAGCCCGGGCATCGCAGGCTTGGGTGTGGTTCCAGGCGTCGTTCGCTACCTGCCCGCCACGGTGAAACGTCCGCAGATGCAGTGGAACACGCTCCAATTCGTCAATCGGGGAATCGGCGATCCAATGTTCGCCACGTTGCAGGCGACACCGTGGATGTACTTCGTCCATTCGCTGCATGGCATACCAACCGATCCGTCGTGCGTCGTCGCCACCGCCGACTATGGGTGTGCAGTCACCGCGGCGGTACGCGTTGGGAACGTTTTCGCCGTGCAGTTCCACCCCGAGAAGTCGGCGGTCGACGGTCTGGGATTGCTGCGCAACTTCGTCGACGCTGCTCGACTCGTTGCGGCGTAACGACGCCGTGAACCTGTATCCCGCCATCGATTTGCGAGGCGGCAGGGTGGTGCGTCTCGAGCAGGGCGACTTCTCGCGGGAGCGTGACTACGCAGCCGACCCAATAGAGACCGCTCGGCGGTTCGCCGCCGAGGGTGCGACGTGGTTGCACATCGTGGACCTCGATGCCGCCAAGGGTGACGGCACGAGCCGTGCAGTGGTGCGTCGCATCGCGGAACAACTCGGCTCCGCAGTGCGGGTGCAAACCGGCGGCGGCGTGCGAACGCTCGACGATGCCCAACAACTGGCCGATGCCGGAGTCGCTCGTGTGGTGATGGGATCGGCTGCAGTTCGCGATCCGCTGATCGTCGATGCGGTCGCCAAGATCATCGACGTTGCCGTCGGGCTCGACCATCGCAACGGTGAGATTGCCACCGACGGTTGGTTGCGCGGGTCGACACTCACCCTGGCCGCTGCGGTGACGCAGTTCCCATCGGCGAGTGCCTTCATCATCACCGACATCTCGCGCGACGGAATGTTGGCCGGACCCGACGTGGACGGTTTGCGCAACATCACCGGAATGACGAGTACACCAATCATTGCCAGTGGCGGCGTCGCCGACCTGCACGACCTTCGCGAGCTCCGCGACGTGAACTGTCTGGAAGGCGTGATCGTCGGTAAGGCGTTGTACGAGGGGCGTTTCACCGTGGCCGAAGCCGTGCGGGTGCTCGACGCATGACGACACGAATATTGAAGAGCGCGACATGAGCCAGGTTGCGCGAGTGATTCCTTGTTTGGACGTCACGGATGGTCGCGTCGTGAAGGGCGTGAACTTCGTCGGCCTGCGCGATGCGGGCGACCCGGTCGAACTCGCCGTTCGATACGACGCCGAGGGTGCCGACGAGGTGGTGTTCCTCGATATCACCGCATCGAGCGACGCACGAAGCACCATGCTTGACGTCGTTGCTCGGGCAGCGGAACGACTGTTCATCCCGCTCACCGTGGGCGGCGGAGTTCGCGACTCGGCTTCGGCACGACGACGGCTGCGCGCCGGCGCCGACAAGGTGAGCGTAAACACTGCCGCCGTCATGCGCCCAGAATTGATCGCCGACATCGCGGGGGAATTCGGCCGTCAATGCGTGGTGTGTGCGATCGATGCCAAGCGAGTTGGGGGGCCGGACGATCGACCGAGATACGAAGTGTTCATCAACGGTGGACGCACGGCGACGGGATTCGACGTCCGCGAGTGGGCGCAACGAGCGGTACAACTCGGCGCCGGAGAATTCCTGCTCACGTCGATGGACCG
>SXPW01000124.1 GCA_005793785.1 Actinomycetota bacterium
CTGCTGCAGGTGCTAGACGATGGACGTCTCACCGACGGACAAGGTCGGACGGTGGACTTCTCGAACACCATCCTGATCATGACGAGCAATCTCCCGGTGGAGCCGATCGAGTACTTCAAGCCCGAATTCGTGAATCGTATCGATGAGATCGTTCGATTCGCTCCGCTCACCCGCGACGATCTCGGATCAATCGTTGAGATCCAGCTCGAACACCTCATCGACCGGTTGGCGCAGCGGCGAATCACACTCGCAGTCACACCTGCAGCCCGAAGGGCACTCGCCGACCGTGGTTATGACGCCGAGTTCGGCGCTCGTCCACTCAAGCGCTTGATTCAGCGGGCACTCGCCGATCCTGCCGCACTGTTGTTACTGGAGGGCAAGGTGTCGGAATCGATCGGCAACGCAACGATCCGAGTCGACTTCATCGATGGTGAATTCTCCGTGAATCCCTCCGACGCATCCAACTGAATCCGTAGGCGACGGCGAACTATTGGAATCGCTCTCGAATCGCGTTCCCGTGCGCGGGGAATCCCTCATGGTCGGCCAATGCCGAGATGCTCGACGACATTCGACGCAACGCTCGAGTGTCGGCTGAGGCGATCGCGGTCGACTTGAGGAACGCCGCCGCGGTGATGCCGGACGACACCGCCGCAAAACCATTCGTCGGCAACGATGCCGGGCATCCAAGGATGAAGTTCGCGGCGGAAAACGGCGTGTCCTGACCGACCAGTATCTCCCCGGCATTGTTGATGCGTTTCACGAGTTCATCGGTTCGTGAGCGATCGACGGCGAGCTGTAGGTGCTCGGGAGCGAAGGCATTCACCACGTCACAAGCCTCGGCCATCGTGGAAACGAGAACGGCGCCACCGTTGACTCCCAACGCCGAGCGAGCGGCGTCGGCCCGAAGATCGGGAAGTTTTGCGATGAGCGTGCGTAACTCGAGATCGATTGCGTCGATCATCGACCGATCATTGGAAACGAGCACCACGGTGGAATCACCACCGTGCTCGGCCTCGATCAGCAGGTCAAGGGCGGCACGGTGGGTATCGGTCGAGTCGTCGACCACCATCATGCTTTCCGTCGGCCCCAACACCATCATGGTGACCACTCCGAAGCGCTGCAATTCCACCTGCGTCGTCGTCACCGCCGGGCTTCCCGGACCGACGATTTTGCGCACGGGAGCGACGGAAGCGGTTCCAAGTCCGAGTGCTGCGATTCCGGCTGGACCGTTCGCGCGGTACACCTCGTCGATCCCCAGCATGCGACACACGACGAGGACACCGGGGTCGACGGCACCCGAACCATCGGGGAGCGGTGGCACCACCACCGCAATGCGGGGCACACCTGCCACCACTGCCGGAACGCCGAGTTGGTACATCACCGAGGGGTAGCTCGCCTTCCCACCGGGTACGAAGAGGCCAACGGATGCGACCGGCGTGAACTTCTCACCCACGTGTGCTCCGGGTTCGATCTCCATCGACCAATCCGACATGCGGGCACGCACGGCCTCGTTGAAGCGTCGTACGTGGTCGATGGCGTCGACCAGTGCAACGTGTACGGCATCGCTGACACGCGCCGAGGCAATCTCGTCGGCACCGACCCGGAGTTGTTCGGTGCGAAGAGAAACGCCGTCGAATCTTTGGGTTGCATCACGGACGGCATCGTCGCCTCGCAAGCGAACATCTTCGACGAGAGTGGAGATGTCGCGGCGCAATTCCGCAGTTACGACTCCGTCGAGCGTTCGTGCGATGAGCGAGTCGCGTTCCCGTTTATCCATGACGGCCCACTCGAGGCGACGCAAGACCTGGTTCACGTCACGAAACTATCGGTGTGCACGAACCAAACTCGTACGTTTTCATCTTCGTGGCGTGTAGGCTTTTCCAACGTTCCATCGAACGAGGAGCGTCAATGCCCGTCACCGTAGTAGTCGGCACCCAGTGGGGTGATGAGGGCAAGGCAAAAATCATCGACCTGCTCGCCGGTGAGCACAGTCATGTGGTGCGTTACCAGGGTGGTCACAACGCGGGCCACACCGTGGTGGTGGGCGACGAGCGTTACGCACTGCAGTTGGTGCCCAGTGGCGTTCTCTATGACCACGTCACACCGGTGATCGGCAATGGAGTGGTGGTCGACATGCCAACGTTGTTCGGTGAAATCGACACGTTGGAGGCACGTGGTATCTCCTGCAAGCGACTTCGAGTGTCGACGCTCGCCCATCTGATCTTTCCGTGGCACCAACGTCAGGACGCCATCAGTGAGGCAATGCGCGGCGATTCCAAACTCGGAACCACGTTGAAGGGCATCGGTCCTGCGTATGCCGACAAGGTGCGGCGCATCGGCGTGCGTGCCGGCGAGGTGCGTGACCGCGAACGTTTTCGCACGATGGTGAAGGAGCGCGCGGTACAGGAAAACTCCGTGTTCGCTTCGCTTGGTGCAGAGTTGCTCGACGTCGATGCCGTTGTGGCGCAGTCGGATGCGCTGGCGACGCGCTTGCTTCCCTACTTGGACGACACGGTGAACCTCTTGCATGCCGCGTTGACCGACGATGCCGCGATCCTGCTCGAGGGTGCTCAGGCGACGTTTCTCGACATCGATCACGGGACGTACCCCTATGTCACCTCGTCGAACCCCACCGCCGGCGGTGCGTGTGCAGGGAGCGGTCTAGGACCACGGGATATCACTCGCGTGGTGGGAATCGCCAAGGCGTACACGACTCGCGTCGGATCAGGTCCGTTTCCGACGGAGGTGCACGGCGAACTCGGTGACCGAATCGTCGACATCGGACATGAGTTCGGAACGGTGACGGGCAGACGGCGGCGACCGGGCTGGCTGGATCTCGTCATGTTGCGACATGCGGTTCGAGTCAATTCACTGAGCGACATCGCTCTCACCAAATTGGACGTGCTCGATGAATTCGACACCATTCGGGTGTGCGTCGGGTACCGACTCAATGGTCAAGTACTGCAGGTATTCCCCGACGATGCCGAAGTTCTTGCGCGTGTCGAATGCGTGTATGAGGACATCGCAGGTTGGAAGCAGAGTTTGCGGCACTGTCGCACCGAGAGTCAATTACCCGCACAGGTGCAACGCTTGCTGACGCTGGTGGAATCCCAGACCGGGGTCCCGGTGAGTGTGGTCGGGGTCGGACCAGAGCGTGACGACGTCGTCGTGCGTCGAGTGGCGTCATGATCGAGCGCTACGCACTTCCGGAGATGGATGCCATCTTCAGCGACGTGTCACGATTCTCCCGCTACTTGGAGATCGAGTTGCATGCACTCGATGCGCAGGCGTCGCTCGGGGTGCTGCCAGCCGCATCGGCCGCCGCATGTCGTGCGCGGGCGCCGCAGGTGGACGCGACGTTCGTTCGGGCCGTTGGCGAGCGGGAAGCGGTTACCAATCATGACGTTGCAGCCTTCGTCGACGTCGTGCAGGATCGCATCGGTGGAATCGAGGCCTCTTGGGTACACCACGGACTCACGAGCAGTGATGTCGTCGACACCGCTTGGTGTGCGATGCTGCGGGACGCGGCAGAGATCATCGACACTGCACTCGGTGAACTCATCGGCGTGTTGGTGCGCGAAGCCCGACTGCATCGTTCGACCGCAATGATCGGTCGAACGCACGGGATGCATGCCGAACCCACCACCTTCGGGGCGAAGGTTGCGTTGTGGGCGCTGCAAGTGGATCGTGATCGTCGGCGAATGAAAGCGGCACGGTACACGGTGTCGGTGTGCAAGTTGTCCGGCGCGGTCGGAACCTATTCCAACATCGACCCACGAGTGGAGGCTCATGTCGCCGAGGCGATGAATCTGCGCGCCGTCCCCGCTACCCAAGTAGTGAGTCGAGATCGCCATGCCGAGTTCCTGTCGGCGTGCGCCAGCATCGCCAGCACGGTCGAGATGATCGCGGTGGAACTTCGCCACCTGCAGCGCACCGAAGTGTCGGAGGTTCGCGAGGGATTCTCGGCCGGACAAAAAGGCAGCTCCGCAATGCCACACAAGCGCAATCCGATTTCGGCAGAGACGCTCTCGGGGTTGTCCCGTGTCGTTCGCGGCAATCTGCAGGCCGGCTTGCAGAACGTTGCGCTGTGGCACGAACGCGACATTTCACATTCGTCGGTCGAGCGCATCATCCTTCCCGACACCGCGACGTTGACGTGCTACATGGTGAAGCGACTCACGAGACTCGTGGGGAATTGGGAGGTCGATGCTGCAGCGATGCGTCGAAACCTCGATCTCTCGAGCGGTGCAGTCTTCTCCCAATCGGTCCTGCTGGCGCTCGTGGAGGCTGGTATCACCCGCGACGCCGCATACCGCATCGTGCAGGAGGCGACTCGGCGAGCGCACGAGACGCACACGCATCTTCGAACGGTGTTGCTGTCGATACCCGATGTGAATTCGAAATTGAGCGACGCCGCGCTCGATGCCGCATTCGACATCGATCGGGTGTTGCGACACTCCGGTCGTTCCGTCGATGCGCTGAACGATCTCGGCTGATGTCGATGGTGACGCCGTTACCGCACCTCGATGCTGCGCGCGAGGCACTGCGTCGTCACGTGCTCACTCACTCGCTGAAAACGGGTGACTTCACGTTGAAGTCGGGGCGTGCGAGCACGTGGTTCCTCGACACCAAGCAAACGGCATGTCGACCCGATGGAATCTTGCTGGTCGCCGATGTCGTTTTGGCGATGCTTCCTGCCGATGTCACGGCGATCGGTGGCCTGACGATGGGTGCCGATCCCGTTGCCTTCGGAGTCGCCGGGGTGGCGGCTGCCCGCGGTCGACTGCTGCGTAGTTTCAGCGTGCGCAAGGAGCCGAAGGACCATGGCATCACCGGTCGACTTGCCGGAGCACTGCAACCCGGCGACAAGGTGGCGATCGTCGAGGACACGGTCACCCGGGGAACCTCGTTGTTCGAGGCGGTGGAAGTGGTGAAGTCCTTCGGTGCAACTCCCGTGTTCATCACCGTGATCGTCGATCGCGGTGGCACGTGTGGTGACATGGCGCGTGCCGCAGGTATCGCCTACGAGCCGATGCTCACCGCCCCGCACTTGGGCTTCGACTACAACTCGTAACCGTCAACGACATCGGACCGTGTGCGTCAACGCGCGACACGATGCCACTTGTGGTCGGGACCGGCGTCGATCCGGTGACCCCGCGCTTTTCAGGCGCGTGCTCTGCCAACTGAGCTACCCGACCATGATTCGGTGTTGCCACCGTCTCGCGGTCCCGACGGGATTTGAACCCGCGACCTCCGGCTTGA